>NZ_JBSHAM010000002.1:0-124902 GCF_053611505.1 Amycolatopsis sp. NPDC054798
CCCGCCTTGACAAGCACCCGCCGTCCGTCATCACAATGGGCTTCGGGGTGCCCCCAACTCACCGAGGCGCAATGTCGCCGCCAGGCGACGAGCCGCCCGCCGCTACTCCGCGACCGGCGCCCCAGTCTTCTCCCGCACCTCTTCCAGAGAAACCCCAGGCGCCAACTCCACCAGCTTCAACCCGTCCTCAGTAACATCCAGCACCGCCAAATTGGTGATGATCCGATTCACCACCGCGGCCCCAGTCAACGGCAACGTGCACTTCTCCACGATCTTCGGCGTCCCGTCCTTGGCATTGTGATCAGTAATGATCACCACCCGGCGAGCCCCGGCGACGAGATCCATCGCCCCGCCCATCCCCTTGACCAACGCCCCCGGCACAGTCCAGTTGGCCAAATCCCCATTGGCCCCCACCTGCAACGCCCCGAGCAACGCCAGATCGATATGCCCGCCGCGAATCATCGCGAACGACTCCGCGGAATCGAACAAACTCGCCCCGGGCTGCAACGTAACAGTCTGCTTCCCAGCATTCACCAGGTCCGGGTCCTCTTCCCCTTCCCAAGGGAACGGCCCCAGCCCGAGAATCCCGTTCTCGCTGTGCAACGTCACCTGCACGCCGTCCGGAATGTGATTCGCCACCTGAGTGGGAATCCCGATCCCGAGGTTCACATAATCGCCGTCCCGCAGCTCGCGAGCCCCGATCGCGGCCATTTCGTCCCGACTCCAGCTCACGCCGACGCCTCCTCGCGCACGCGCACGGTCCGCTTCTCGATCTGCTTTTCCCGCTCCGTAGCCTGGATCAGCCGCTGCACGTAGATCCCCGGCGTGGTGATCCGTTCCGGATCCAAATACTCGTCCGAAACCTGCTCGGCCTCGGCGATCGTCACCTTCCCGCAGGTCGCGACGAGCGGGTTGAAGTTCCGCGAGGCGTACCGGTAGATCAGGTTCCCGGCAGGATCCGCGACGTACGCGTGCACCAGCGATAGGTCGGCGACGATCCCGCGCTCCTGCACGTAGGTGACCCCGTCGAACTCGGCATGCGGCTTGCCCTCGGCGATCGGCGTGCCGACCCCGGACTTGGTGTAGAACGCCGGGATCCCCGCGCCGCCGGCCCGCATCCGCTCGGCGAGCGTCCCCTGCGGCGTGAACTCCACCTCGACGGTCCCGTCGAGGTACTGCTGCGCGAACAGCTTGTTCTCGCCCACATACGACGCCACGACCCGGCGGACCTGGCGGTTGTCGAGCAGAATGCCGAGCCCGGCCCCGTCGACTCCCATGTTGTTCGAGACGATCGTCAGATCGCGCACGCCCGAGTCCCGGACCGCCTCGATGAGGTCGTTCGGGTTCCCGGTGAGGCCGAAGCCCCCGACCGCGATCGTCAGCCCGTCCTCGAGCAGCCCGTCGAGGGCCTCCGCGGCGCTGCGGTACTTCGTCGGCACGGCATCCTCTCCACTTCGTTCGGTGAGTGGTCAGTCCCCGCATACAACCCAGCGCAGGCGAAACGGGTCAACCGACACGCCGGGATCCCCGGCAAACCTCTCGCGCACCGAACACCCGCACCCGAAGCGTCCACTGAGCGGACGTACCCTCTTCTTCCGTGCCCTCCTCGCCTCCTGACCACGTCGTCGGACGGGTGTCCGCGGTCCTGCGCGCATTGTCCACCTACCGCGACGGAGCGTCGACCTCTCAGCTGGCGCGCCGGTGCGGCCTGGCCCGCCCGACGGTGCACCGGCTGCTCGCATCGCTGGCCGCCGAGGGCTACGTCGACCGCGACCGGCAGAGCGGCCGCTGGTACCTGGGCCCGGAGCTGTACCTGCTGGGCGAGGCCGCGGCCCCGCGCTACGACGTCACGCAGCAGGCGCGCGCGAGCGTCCACCGGCTGGCCGTAGCCACCGGGGAGAGCGCGTTCTTCTCCGCTCGCCGCGGCAACGAGACAGTCTGCCTGCTGCGCGAGGACGGCGACTTCCCGATCCGGTCGTTCGTGCTGTACGAGGGCGCGCGGTTCCCGCTGGGCGTGGTGTCGGCGGGGCTGGTGGTGCTGTCGATGCTGCCGGACCGGGAGGTCGAGGAGTATCTGTCCACAGTGGATCTGACGGCCGAGTGGGGGCCGGCGCACCGGGCGGAGGACGTGCGGGCCCGGATCGCGCGGACGCGGGAGGACGGGTATTCGACCAACCCCGGGCTGGTGGTCGAGGGAAGCTGGGGAATGGCGGCGGCGGTGTTCGCGCCGAGCGGGGAGCCCGCGTGGGCGTTGACGCTGACCGGGGTGGAGTCCCGGTTCCGGGCGGAGCGGCGGGGCGAGCTGGGGGCGTTGCTGCTCAAGGAAGCGCATGCGTTGACGAATGTGCTTCGACAGCCCTCGTGAGGGTTGATTCCGGTCTCCGGCGGGAAGCGGTCACGGCTTCCTCAATGAGCTTGGCACCGTCGTCCTCGTCGCAGGACAGCGCTTCCAGATTCGCCAGCGAGTCGCGGGACGACTTGAGCTTCGTCCCGAGCGTGCACCGTTGCGTCCAGGACGAGATCACCGGAGCAGCGTGCGGGCAGCCGGAGGAAGGCGCGCCAGACCCGGCGGTCCCGGTCGGCGCGGACGGCTTCCTCCTCAGGCGCGGGATGATCGCTCTCCAGCGTCGCGGCCACCTCGTCCGACAACGGCACCGGCTGCGCACGCCTGCCGTAGGGACGGGTCGCCTCACGGCGAGTCGTGGTGATCAGCCACGCAGCGAGCGCGCGCGGATCGCGCAGCTTCGCGAGCTGGCTGAACAAGGCGAGCCACACCGTCTGCACGACGTCCTCGGCCACTTGCCGATCCAGCCCGTTGGCGCGCGCGACATGCCACACGAGCGGCGTCAGCTCGTCGACAAGCTTCGTCATAGCGCGCCGATCCCCGCCCTGCGCCGCTTTCATGCACGCGGCGTGCAGGTCGGCGCCGGTCAAGCCTTCTCAAGGCGGGTCTACCTCGGCGGGGTTCCGTGCTTCGCCGGTCCGCCCCTCGCCTGAACGGTCGGCACCGTCCGATTCCCGCCCGGCCATCTGCACCGCCCGATTCCTGCCGACTACAGATCGTAAAGCAGCGTAACGGCATGCGATGAGAAAGCTGGCGCCCCTGGGCGACCAAGTGACGGACCGATGGAAACGCGGCCGCCGCTCACGAGGCGGTGGCGGCGTTCTCCGCGTCGTAAGCCGCGCGGGCGGCCGTCACCTGGTCCATGTTCCGGCGCGCCCAGCGGTCCAGCAGTTCCAGCGGTTCGGCCAGATTGCGGCCCAGCTGGGTCAGCTCGTACTCGACCTTCGGCGGGATCACCGGATACGCGGTGCGGACGAGGATGCCGTCGCGGACCAGGCTGCGCAGCGTTTGCGTCAGGACCTTCTGCGAGATTCCCTCGACGCGCTTGCCGATCTCGGTGAACCGCAGCGGGCCGTCCGTCAGCGCGCCGACGATCAGCACCGTCCACTGGTCGCCGATCCGGTCGAGCAGCTGGCGCGTCGGGCAGTCGCGGTCGTACGGATTTCCCAGCACGGCGGCCTCCTCACTCTCCGCAAGAGAGTAACACTCCCCGGAGCCAGCAGGCTTTACCGAACCCGAACATCCGTCCCACACCCCTCGTACACCCGCGCGCGACGGTGGTCCCCGGAACACCGACACGGGAGGACGACAACGATGCGAGGAACGAGGCGGCTGGCACTGGCGGGCTGCGGGATCGCGGCCGGACTGCTCGTGGCCGCGCCGATCGCCAGCGCGGACACCCCAGCCCCGGCTCCGGCCCCGGTCACGCTGAGCCCGCAGGAGGTGCAGCAGATGTGCACGGCCTGGGTGCCGAAACTGCGCAAACAGGCCCAGAACCTGACCAACCGGATCAACGGCGGGCCGGAGGTCGCCGGATCGGTCGCGAACCTCAAGGCACGCGCGAACGACGCCCGTACAAAGGGGCACAACGAGCAGGCCGACCGGCTGCAGAAGCGCGCGGACAAGCGGCAGAGCCGGATCGGCGAGCTGACGAATGCGACGAAGCAGCTCGACGCGTTCGCCGCCGCGCACTGCCAGGCGCCCAAGTGAAGCGGCTGATCGCGATCGCCGCCGCGGCCGCCGTCGTCGGGCTCGGCTGCGTGGCGTGCGACGACAGTCCGGCGCCGTCGTCGGGGGCGGCGCCGGACGGCGATCTGAGCAGCATCCAGTCCACGCTGGACTCCATCCAGTCCGACATGGCGGGCGACGGCTCGCGGTGACGCGCGTACCGTTTCCCCCGACGTAGCCGGCCGGAGGAACGGGAGCCCGCATGGGGTCAGCTGGCCGCGGTCTCGTCCTCGTCGTGGAGGACGAGACCGCGATCGCCGAACTCGCCGCGCTCTACCTGCGGCGCGACGGGTTCGGGGTCGAGGTCGAGCCGGACGGCGCGAAGGCGCTCGCGGCGATCCGCCGGTTGCGGCCGGTCGCCGTGGTGCTCGACATCGGACTGTCCGGAATGGACGGAATCGAGATCTGCCGGGCGCTGCGCGCGGCGGGCGACTGGACGCCGGTGCTGTTCGTGACCGCCCGCGACGACGAGCTGGACCGCTTGCTGGGCCTCGAAATCGGCGCGGACGACTACCTCACCAAACCGTTCAGCCCCCGCGAACTCGCCGCTCGCGTGCGCACTGTGCTGCGCCGCGCGTCCGGCAGCCCGGCCACGACGCTGGCTTGCGGCGGCGTGCGCGTCGACGTGCCGGGGCGCCGGGCCTGGGCGGGGCAGGCGGAGGTCACGCTCACCTCCACCGAATTCGATCTGCTCGCCTACCTGCTGCGACACCCCGGTCAAGTCCTGTCGCGCGACCAGCTGCTCAGCGCGGTCTGGGGCTACGCCGCCGCGGCCGGTACCCGCACAGTGGACGTGCATGTCGCGCAACTGCGGGCGAAACTCGGCGCAGACAGTCCAATTCGGACAGTCCGGGGCATCGGCTACGCGGCGGACGCCGGATGAAAGGCACGCTCGCGCTCCGGATCACCGTGGTGTGCCTGGCGGTCGCCGGGATCGCGGTGCTCGTGGCCGGGCTGGTCGCGTCCAGGCTGGTCCGCAATACCGCCGATTCGGTGCTGCAGCAGTCGTTGCGGGACCAGGCCGACGTCGTCGCCGGGCAGCTCGACGGGACCGGCATCGGCAACCGGCTCGCGATCGGCAAGGTGGCCGCCGTCGTGCGGGGGCAGGGCATCGAGGTTGTCGTGCACCGGGTCAACGGCCAGAATTCCGGACAGGCGGCCGCGGTGCGCGCGGCGGAACGAGCCGGGCTGACGTCCGGAAAGGACCGTTCGGCGCGGGTCGCGATCGGCGGGGTCGACTACCTCGTGGAAGTGCGCCCGGTCGGCCCGCAAGCCGCGTTCGCGCTCGTGCAGCCGGTGCGCAGCGCCGAGGCGACGCAGCACGCGCTGGTGCGCAACATCCTGCTGGCACTGGGCATCGGGCTCTTGGTCGCCGCCGTCGCCGGATACGTTTCCGGGCGATTGCTCGGCCGCCCGCTCCGCCGCGCGGCCGCCGCCGCGGGCAGCCTCAGCGCGGGACGGCGCGACGTCCGGGTGCCGGTCGAAGGTCCGGCGGAGGTCGCGCAAGTCGCGGGCTCGCTGAACGAACTCGCCGACGCACTGGCCCACAGCGAAGCCCGGCAACGGGAATTCCTGCTGTCGGTGTCGCACGAACTTCGCACCCCGCTGACCGCGGTGACCGGTTTCGCCGAGGCGATCGCCGACGGAGTCGCCGAGGGCCCGGACGCCCGCCGCGCCGGGGAGACGATCCACCGCGAAGCGCAACGCCTGGAACGGCTCGTGTCCGATCTGCTGGAACTCGCTCGCCTCGGTGCCGACGAATTCCAGCTCGACCTCGCCGCGCTCGACCTCGCCGCGCTGGTCCGGGACTGTGCGGAGGTGTGGCAGCTGCGCTGCGCCCGCTCGGAGGTCCCGCTGACCGTGCAGTCTCCCCCGGGAACCGTCATGGTCACCGCCGACGCCCGGCGGCTGCACCAGGTCGTGGACGGCTTGGCGGAGAACGCTTTGCGCGTCACGCCCGCTGGCGCGCCGATGGTGTTCGCGCTGGCGGTCGCGGACGGTCACGCGCACCTGTCGGTCCGCGACGGCGGCCCGGGACTCTCGCCGGAGGACTACCCGGTGGCGTTTGAACGCGGCGTGCTCAACGCCCGCTACCGCGACAGCCGTCCGGTCGGCTCCGGCATCGGATTGGCGCTGGCGCACGGGCTGGTGACGCGGATGGGCGGGACGCTGACGGCCGGTCCGGCCCCCGAAGGCGGGGCCGCGTTCACGATCACGCTGCCGCTGGCCCAGCACAGCTAAGCGAGCAGCAGCGCCGCGTCCCACTCCGTGCGCGGAGCCGCCCGCCGCGCGTGACAGTGCAGCGCGAGCGCGATTCCGGCGGCACCGTCGAGAAAACCGGGACGATCCGGTCCTAGGCGCGCGGACGGATGGTCCAGGTGGTACCCGAAGGGCTTGTCCGGATCGAACGCCGCGGAGATCCGCTCCGCCATCGCGTCCGCCGCGGCCCAGTAGCCGGGGGCACCGGTGTCGCAGGCCATCCGGGTGGTGATCTGCAGCAGACCCGCCCAGCCGTGGCAGAGCGAGAAGTCGTGGATCGCCCCGCCTTCGGTCGCCAGGACCGCGCGGAACGCCGCGTTGGCTTCCGCGATCCACTCGGCCGAGCCCAGCGCCCGCCCGGCCAGGCAGAGCGCCCTGGCCAAGCCGGCGGAGCCGTAGCACCAGACGTCGCGGATCCGGGCGGCCGGGGGCTCGCCGTCGAGGTCGTCCAGCCAGTTCGGCCAGTACGGTCCGGCCTGGTCGGCCGCGCGCCACCGGGTCAGCAGCCCGACGACGGCGGCGATCGCCTCGTCGTGCCGGTCGACCCGGACCCCGGCCGTCCAGGCGAGCGCGAGCAAGGCGAGCGGGCCGCCGATGCCGTGCGCCACCCCGAAATTCAGGTGTTCGGACACCTGCTTCGGCCCGTGGCTCACGTCGTGCAGCACCCACCAGCCCGGCCGGTCGCCGTCGTCGTCGGACACCGCGATCTCGACCAGCGCGGAAAGCACCGCGCGCAGCCCGTCTTCCTCGCCTCGGGCGAGCAGGTAGCGGCCGATCCCGGTGATCCCGGAGATGACGTCGTAGCGCCAGGACCCGACCACGCCCAGCTGACGCAGGCCCTGCACCACGTGGTTCGCGTACTCCTTCGCGGACGCGCTGACCGCTTCGTCCAATGCGGACAGAAGGACCGGGTAGCGCCCGGAACCGACGGCGGCGTTGTGCGCGGCGAAGGCCAGCGCGACCGGCCCCCGGAAGAGGCCGGGCTCCGCGGTGGGCCCGGCGTCCATGGCCCGCGCCAGGTACTCGTGCGCGAGCGGCTCGTACGACGGGTCCTCGGCGGCGAGTTCGGCGAACAGCAGCGCGATGGCCGGGTAACCGTCCGAAAGGGACAGCGGAACCCACGGCGACCGGTCGCCGCCCGGCGCGGACATCCGGTTGCCGGGCGCGTCGGTGACGGCGACGACATCGTCCGGAGAACTCAGCGTGCGGGCGATCGCCTCGACCGTGTTCGTTGATTTCGCGTTCGTCGATTTCGCGTTCATCTGCTCCGTGTTCATCTGTTCCGCTCCCGGTCGGCACGGGCTTGCGCGACGCCGCGGGCGATCGCGCAGCAATTGCGTTCGGCTGCCGGGCTGATTCCCGCCAGCCGGTTGTGATGCATGTGCAGCACCGCGCGGAAAGCCGCCGACGGTGATTCGATCGCCCCGCGCTCGGCCAGCTCGCGCAGGACCTCGCCGTAGCGTTCGAGATGCGGAGCCCGCCGTTCCCAGGCTTCGACAACTTCGCGGGGCAGATCCGGCCAGCCGTCCCAAGGCGAAAGCAGCCGCACCGCTTCCTTTCGACGCGACTGGAACGCGGCGTGCGAGCGGTCCTTCGGGTAGGCGGTGAGCAGCCAGTCCTCCCAGCCGTCGCCGTGGAGCCTGCTGGCCAGGTCGAGGCAGTTCGCCGCGACCAGCAGATCCAGGGGAAGCCCAGTGTTCAGCTGTGCCAGCACGGCTTCCGAATCAGCGTGGAAAACCGCCTCGGCGAAGGAGATCGCCTCCGGTCCCCCGTAACGGCTGACCTCGGGCCGGTAGGTGTCTACAATGGACTCGCGAGCCAGCCCGGCGGCGATCAGGCGTTCGGTCCACGCCCGGACCTCGGGCAGCGCGTCGCCGTGGAACCGCAGCCGCAAATGGGAGCGCGGGTCTTGGTAGCGCAAGAAGAACCACCGATCCGCGCCTACCGCCGAGACCAGCGCCGGAACGTGGTCCGCCAGCAATTCCTCGTGTGCGGACGGTTCGGCGTACAGCTTGACCGAGAGCCAGTCGTCGCGCTGAAAGCGGGCTGAGGCCACGGCTAGCCGCTCGGCCGTCCACTGTGGCCGCGCCGGACGAGGCGGAGTCTTCGGCCGGAGCGGGACGACGATCTCCGTGGCATGGCCGCCCGTCCAGCCCGAACCGAAGGCACCGTCGAACGGTTCTTCCTGCAGCACTGTGCCGGGTTCCTTGCGCAGTTCGTCGAAAAGCTGCCTGCGGTCCAGTTCGGAACTGAGGTCCAGCCGCAGCCGGTGATCAGTCCGGGTGGCCTCGACCAGGTCCGGGACGCGCCGGGTGTCGCGCCAGCGCCGCAGCGATTCGGACCACTCGCGCCACGACACGGTCTTGTCCAGCAGCGCCGCGTCCGGCCGCCACCTCGCGGGCGACAGCGCGGTCCGGCCGAACCGGACCCGCGGCAGGTACGGCAGCTGCCCCGCCGCTCCCCAATGCCACAACGGCCACGGCGGGGACTGGTACTCGCCGATGTCGACCAGCAGGCGCACCGCGTTCGGCATGCTGATCGTCGGGTTCAGCCCGTGGAACAGCACCGGCACCAGTTCCTCGCCAGTGCGCAGGCTGAGCACCGCCAGCCGGTCCCCGTCCGCGGTGACCGCCAGGTCGGCGAGCCCTTCCTCGGCCGGCCGGTCGGCGAAGACCCCGACGGCCAGTTTGCGTTCGGTCAGCGACGGGACCTGGGCGACGTTGGCGAACCGCGACCGGGTCAGGACGCTGGTCAGCTGCGCGGGCACCGCGCCGGGCCGGGCCGCACCCGATTCGGCGACCACGTCGCGCAGCCCGGGCAGCAGCGGCAGGAACCGGCCGAACATCCCGCCGGGGAGCGTGTAGCTCAGCGGCATCACGGCCAGTCCGAAATCGCCTTCCCGCAAGGATTCCTCGGACTCCGCCAGCACCTGCACACAAGCCTCGATCGGGCAGGACGGCGGCTCGCGGTGCCCGGACAACCGGGAGACGACGTCCTCGTCGAGGACGATCTCCCGGCCGCTCGTGCGCTGGACGAGGTCGAACAGCACCTGGTCGCGCCGTTCGTCCTGAGTCCTCGGCCGCTCGGGACCGCGGTGCGGCGCGGGCGGCTGGAGGTAGCCGGCCGGCGCGCCGAGGCCGCGGTGCGGGTCGAGCAGTTCCTGGATCGGCACGATCGCGTCGTAGCCGTACCGCCCGACGAACTCGGCGTGGAATTCGGCGAGGCGGTGGATCGGCGCGAACGTCGCCGGAAGCGAGCGCCAGGCGGCATCGGCCGCGCGGGCGAGTTCTTCGGGAACCGCGGCGGGCAGCACGAGGTCGGCGTCGATGCCGAGGTCGACCTTGACCGGCCGCTCGTTGACGTGCAGCTTCCGCATGCGCGCGACTGCGGTCTCCCACTGCTCGGAACCGGTGCCGAACGGCGCGGACTCGTAGTCCTCCAGCAGCCGCGAGATCGGGCGGAGGTCGTCGTGCCCGCCGAGGACGTCGAGCACGTGGTGCAGCGGATCGTCGGCGCCGGAGGGCGGGCGCAGGCCGGTCAGCAGGAATCCCATGCGGACCAGCTCGGCGAGCATGCCGTGCACGGTTTCCGGCCCGGCCTCGGGGAACTCGCTGCCGAGCCGGTCGGCGACCTCGGCGAACGGCACCGGCCGGGCAGCCGCGGCCAGTGCGGCCCGGACCGCCGCGGTGTGCCGCACCGTCTGCTCGCGGTCGTCCGCGCCCGGTTTTTCGCCGTCCGCGCGGCAGAACGGGAGGATCAGGCGGTCGCCCCGGCGGAAGCACAGGTCGTTCGCGACCACGCGGAGCTTGGCCAGCGCGTCCGGTTCGCAGGAGTCGAGCACACCGGTGAGCCATTCGAGGTCCGCCCGGACGCGTTTGCGGTGCGCGGTGCCGATCCGCGCCTTGGCGGTGTCGGCGAAGCGGACTTCGGCGACCCCGGCGAGCAGGCCGAACGGCGTCGGGCGGTGGACGATGCGGGTGCGGTAGCGGGCGGCCGAAAGCGCCACCCGGCGCAGTCGTTTGAGCGGGACGCCGGGATCGCCGGACGCGATTTTCCGTACCGCGTCGGCCAATCCGGTGCTGGAGACGGCGATCGCCTCGAACAGCACCGGATGCCCGGCCACCTCGGAGAGGAACCGGCGCAGCTCGGCTTCCGAGTCCAGTGAATCCGGCACGCGCGGCAGGCTGTCCGAAGTGGACAGGCTGGTCAGCCGGGCGATGGCGTGCGCGGGGTGGCCGAAGCCGCGGTCTTCAGTCATGACTGTCCGCTCTTTTCCGTAGCGCCGAACTGCTCGGCCTGCAGCAGGTACTGCGACGCGTACCGGCCGCCCGCCGCGAGCAGTTCGGAATGCGTGCCCTGCTCGACGACTTTTCCTTGGTGCAGCACGTAAATCCGGTCGGCCGCGGCGACCGAGGCGAGCCGGTGGGTGATCAGCACGACCGTGCGCCCGGCGCGGGCGAGCCCGCCGATCCGGTCGAAGACGCCGATCTCGGCCGCCGGGTCGAGCGCGGCCGTCGGCTCGTCCACGATCAGCACCGGCGCGTCGCGGAACCACGTCCTGGCCAGTGCGATGCGCTGCCACTGGCCGCCGGAGAGGTTCACCCCGCCCCAGAACTCCCTGGCCAGCAGCGTGTCCCAGCCGTGCGCGAGCCGGTCGATCACCTGCGCCGCGCCGGTTTCGCCCGCCGCGGCGGCCAGCGAATCCGGCGCGGGTTCGCGCGAGACCCGGCCGACGCCGACGTTCATCCTCGCGGTGAACGG
The DNA here is from genome assembly GCF_053611505.1 of Amycolatopsis sp. NPDC054798. Classification (NCBI taxonomy): domain Bacteria; kingdom Bacillati; phylum Actinomycetota; class Actinomycetes; order Pseudonocardiales; family Pseudonocardiaceae; genus Amycolatopsis; species Amycolatopsis sp. NPDC054798. The sequence continues at coordinate 11,093 of NZ_JBSHAM010000002.1, forward strand.
CCACTGCACGAAGCTCTGCGAAAGCACCGCGACCCGGTCGGCGAGCTGCGCCCGGTCCAGCTGGGCGTACGGAACTCCGGCCCAGCACAGCGAACCGCCGGCCGGCGGGTACAGCCCGGCGAGCGCTTTGGCCACAGTGGACTTTCCCGAGCCGTTCTCTCCCACCAAAGCGACCACCTCGCCCGGCCGGAGACACAAGTCGACTCCGTCGAGCGCGGGTTCGTCGCGTCCGGGGTAGCAGAATCGCAGCCCCTTCGCGACGATCTCGCCGTTCGCGGCTGGAGTGCGCGCACCAGTCGCCATCGCCTCTCGCGCGGCTTGCCCGCACGCTTCTTCCCAGCGCTGGAAGTAAAGACTCTCCTCGTACACCTGCCGCAGATACAGCACCAGCGCACCGGCGCTGGCCGAACTCGCCCGGATCGCGATCGCCGCCGCAGCGGCCGACGCGAGCGGCAGCCGTCCGGCGAGCACCAGCAAGGCCAGCGCGCCGTACCCCAGAAACCCGAGGAAACCGGCAATGGCGCCGGTCAGCACTTGGGTTCCGGCTTCCCGTTTGGCCAGCCGCGCCTGCTCCCGCTCGGCGTCCAGTGCCAGCCGCCGGTAATGCCGCAGCAGGAACCCGCCGAGCCGGTTGGCCCGGACCTCCTCGGCGCTGGACCGGTTGGTCAGCAGCATGGCGAGCTGGTCCAGCTGCCGGGTGTGCTCGGTCCGCCGGGTGGCGGAGGCGAACCGGGACCCGGCGGTGCGCCCGGCTCCCCACACGTGCGCGAGGACGACCAGCGCCAGCACCGGGAGCAGAAGCGGGCTGAACGCCGCCAGCGCGGCCGCGGCCGCCGTCATCGCCAGCAGCACGCCGTTCAGCCCGACCGCCCGCTCGACGATGCGCTGCGCCGAATCCGCCCCTCGCCGCGCCGACGCGACCAGGTTCTGGAACTCCGAGTCCTCGACCGCCAGCAGTTCGGCCCCGGCGACCGCGGCGAGCAGTTTCTCTTGCGCCGCACGGGAAACCTTCGGACCCAGCCGGCCGCCGGCCGCGGTCGCCACCGCCTGGCCCAGCCCGCGCACCGCCGCCGCGGCGACGAGCACAGCCACTGGCAGCACGAACGCCGACGGCGTCCCCGCGACGACCGCCGCCATCAACCGTTGCGCGGTGAACAGTGCGGCCGCCGTCGCCGCCCCGGCGAGCACCTGAGCGGTCACGAGCGCGCCGAACGCACCGCGGTCGGCTGGCCACGCCAGCGCCGCGGTGCGCCCGACCAGCGCGGGCAGCCGCCGGATCGGCGTCCGGCCGCCCGCACCGGCCGTTTCGGACCGGGGCGCCAGCCCGCTGCCGAACAGGACGTCCCGGTCTCGCATCACCTCACCCGGTCAGCAGGCGCAGGGCTGGCCGGTCGTGCCGTCGCAGGTCTGCGTCGTGCACGAGAACGTCGGCCCGCAGCCCTGGTGGGTTTCGCAGTGGCACAGCGACTGGTCGCAGCCGTAGCCGTCGGTCGCGCTGCACATGCCCGATTCCGTCACGAACGGCGTCATCGCGGGCAGCGCGGCCGAGCCCGCGCGCAAATACTCCGCCCAGTTGCTCCCCCGCACCTGCGGGTCGAGATCGAAAGCGGTGCTCATGATTTCGCCCCCCTCAGAGGAAAACGCCGAGTTCGTAATCGTGAGTGCCGCCGGCGTACGCGCGAAGCACCATTTTCCCGCCGATCTGCTCGTCGTGGCAGGTGAAACTGCGGTACTGGCCGTCGGGGTAGACGGTCGGGTGGCAGTTGCCGGGGTCCTGCACGGTGACGTCGAGCGACACCGCGACCGGCTGGCTCACCCCGCCGCTGACCTGGACGCTGTAGGTCAGCTGGCCCCCGACCGGCGCGCTGAACGGCAGGACGCAGTCGTAGCTGTTGGTGCAGTGGTAGTACACCCAGCCCTGCGGGCTCGCCGGGGCCGCGCTCGCGGTCAGCGGCACCGCCAGCGTCACTGCGGCAGCGACCGCGGACGCGGCCGTGAGCAGCTTTTTCATGGTTCTTCCTTTCCCCGATGGCGGGCCGCGCTCGCGCCCGGCACGCCAGAAACGAAGGAATCGCGCGGCGGCCGCTCCCCCGCGTCCGAAACCGCGAATTCCTGACCGCGGCGACGCTAACCGGAGAGGGTTGAACAAAGATTGAACAAACGTTGCCTGCTGCTCAGCGGACCCGCGCCGGGGCTCGCATCAGCTCCGTCAAGCCGTCGGCCAGCCCGGTGCGGCCCTGCGCGCGGTACAGCTCGCGGGCGCGGCTCCAGACTTCCCGCGCCTGCCCGGGCTCGCCCAGCGCGGCGTAGGTGTGGCCGAGGTGGTCCAGGGTATCGGCTTCCATGTAAGTGTTGCCCGCGTCCCGGTACACCACCAGCGCCTCGTGATAACGGTCCAGCGCGTCGGGGTACCGGCCGGTGTGGTGGGCGATGTGGCCGAGGCTGTCCAACGCGTCCGCGGCCCCGACGTGGCCCTGTTCCCGGTAGAGGGCCAATGCCTTCTCGCAGTGCACGCGGGCCTGGTCGTGTTCGCCGAGGCGCGTGAGATACCAGCCGACGCCGTTGAGCGCCTGCGCGTGCCACACCGGGTTGTCCAGCGCTTCGAAACGCTGCAGCGCCCGGACAGCGTGCTCCAGCGCGCGCCGGTCGCATCCGCGAAGCTCCCACGCCTGCGCGAGATTGTGCTCGATGATGGCCTGCGCGGAGACGTCGCCCGCGCGCTCGGCGAGCCGCAAGGCCCGGTGCAGGCAGGATTCGGCCTCGTCGTGTCTGCCGACGCGCGCGCACGCCAGGCCGAGCCGCCGGTTCGTCACCACTTGGACCGCGCTCTCGGTCAGCCGGCCCGCCGCGTCCGCCGCGGCCCGGCAGACGGCGAGGTCGTCGTGCAGGCGGGCCCGTCTGTGGTGGTAGGCGGTCAGCGCCCAGGCCAGCTGCCACACGGTGTGCTGCAGGCCGTGTTCGGCGGCCGACCGCTGGGCGGCGAGCAGATTGGCGTGCTCGGCGTCGAACCAGGCGAGCACGGCCGCCCGGTCGCGCAGCGGGTGCGGATGCGGATGCCCGCCCGGCTCGGGTGCTCCGGTCTTGACCAGCACGCCGTGCGGATGCAGCACCTTGTTCCCGGCCAGTGCGGTGCCGGTGTAGAAGTCGAGCAGCCTGCGCTGTGCGGCCGGGTCCGGCGCGGTCCGGCCGGCGGCGTAGAGCCGGACCAGGTCGTGCATCCGGTAGCGGCCGGAACCGGCGTCCTGGATCAGCGAAACCCGTTCCAGCGCACGAAGAACCGAGTCGGTTTCGGCGGGAGGGAGATCGCACAGGTTGGCGGCGGCGGGCGCCGCGATGTCCGGGCCCGGCGCCTGTCCCAGCAGTTCGGCCACCCGCGCCTGCTGTTCGGTCAGCGCGGTGAACGACCAGGAAAGCACCGCCGGGAGACTCGCACCGGGCTCGCCGTCGTCGAAGGCGGCCAGCCGGGCGGTGATGCCGGACAGCGCGTCGGCAAGAGAGGCCAGCGAAAGCGTCGGTTGAGCGGCGAGGCGGCCGGCGAGAATGCTCAGCGCCAGCGGGAATCCGGCGCAGCGCCGCAACAGTTTCGCGGCCGCCGCGGAGTCTTCCTCCAGCCTGCGCTCGCCGACTCGTTTCCGCAGCAGCGCCCGAGCCGCCGGCGGCGGCAGCACGTCGAGCCGCAGCGGATGCGCGCCGTGCGAAGCGACCAGCCCGGCCAGCCGGTCGCGGCTCGTCACGAGCACGGTGCAGGCCGGGTCGCCAGGCAGGAACGGCGCGACCTGCGCGGTGTCGCGGGCGTTGTCGAGGACGACGAGGATCCGCTTGCCCGCGATCGTGCTGCGGTACAGCGCGACTTGAGCGTCGACATCGGCGGGCAGTGCGTCGCCGGGGACGCCCAGTGCGTGGAGGAATCCGTGCAGCACCGACGTCCACGACACCGGTGTCGCGTCCGCCTCGAAACCGCGCAGGTTCGCGTAAAGCTGCCCGTCCGGGAAGTCCGCGGCGTTGCCGTGCGCCCAGTGCAGTGCCAGTGCCGTTTTCCCGATGCCGCCCGCCCCGCTCAGCGCGGCGATGCCGACCGTGCCCGCCTCGCGCGCGGCGGCGAACGTTGTCGTCAGTGCCGTCAGCTCGGCGTCGCGGCCGGTGAACCACGCGGGCGGCGCGGGCAGCTGGCGCGGGACGACCGGCCGCGGGCTCGGGGCGGGTTCGCCGGTTCCCGGTCCGGACAGCCGCGGGTCGTTCGCCAGGATCCGGTGGTGCAGCTGTTCGAGCGCGGTGCCGGGCCCGGTGCCCAGTTCGGCGGCGAGGTGCCGGCGCAGCCGCCGGTAATGCTCCAGCGCTTCGCTCTGCCTGCCGGTCCGGTACAGCGCCAGCATCACCTGCCCGGCCAGGCGCTCGTCCAGCGGCTGGTGCTGGGCGGCGGTCAGCAGTTCGGGCAGCAGCTCGGCGTGCTTGCCCAGGTGCAGGGCCAGGTCCGCGTGGTCGCGTTCGGCCGCGGCGCGCTGCTGGGCGAGGTGGTTGCGGACTTCTTCCGCCCAGTTCGAGTCCATTCCGGCCAGTGCCTCGCCGCGCCACAGCCCGAGCGCCCGCGCGTAATGGCCGGCGGCGGTCGCGCGGTCGGCGGCGGTGCGCGCCTTGGCGACCAGGGCGGCGAACTGGCGGAGGTCGATGGCCTGCTCGTCCTCGACGACCAGCCGGTAGCCGCCGGACCCGCGTTCGATCTCCGCCGGGGCGCAGGCCAGCGCCGTGCGCAACCGGGCGAGGTAACTGCGCAGCGTCTTGATCGCGCCGGCCGGGGCCGCCTCGCCCCAGACGCGGTCGATGAGCTGGCCGGGCGCGAGCGTGCGGTTGGCGTCGACCAGCAGCGCGGCGAGCACGAGCCGCTGGCGCGCATGGCCGATCTCGGCCGGTCGCCCGTCGATCTCCGTCGTGACCCGGCCGAGCAAGCCGAAAGCCACCGTCACCAGCCGCCCCCATGGACTCGGTCGGTGCCTGACGTTACTGCGCCCGGCCCGCCCGGGCAACGGCCAAGATCAACGTCCGGCCCGGCTGCCTGGGCTTACGCGGCGGCGGAACCACCTGATCGGGCGCCGGGACTAGTTCACGCACCCGCTGGCCGTCGTCATTTTCGGCTGCGCCGGAGAGCCGGCGGGCGGCGTCGGCGTCGTGGTCTCCGCGATCGGCCGCACCATGCCGCGGCTCGACGACGGGTGGACCGTGCCCGGGTCAGCCGTTCCCCCGGACGCCGCGACGTCCGGCGAGCTGATCTGTGCCCGCACGAATTCCTTCACCTGCGCCGGGTCCACTTTGACCGCGTCCCCGTCGGACGGGGTGGCCAGCGACAGGCTTTGCACCGGAATCGTGCCGAACGCGATCGCGCCCGAGCTGAGGCCGTGCAGCTGCTGGGCGAAGCTCAGCAGGTCCCAGCCCTGGTCGAGAACGACCGAACCTTGCAAAGCGTCCACAAGAGACGAAAGCCGCGACGGATCGGTCAGCGTGCCGGAGCCGAGGACGGTCTTCGCCATCGCCGACATGAACGCCTGCTGCCGCGCGATCCGGTCCAGATCGCTGTTCGGCAGGCCGTGCCGCTGCCGGACGAAGGCAAGCGCCTGAGTTCCCGAAATGGTCTGCACTCCGGCGGGGAACTCCGCTCCGGAGAACGAATCGTGCACCGGCGCTTTCAGGCACACCTGCACCCCGCCGACCGCCTCGCTCAGCGCGGCGAACCCGGCGAGATTGACCGCGGCGTAGTGATTGACGGTGAGCCCGGTGAGCTTCTCCACCGCCGCGATCGCCGACTTCGCCCCGGCCGCGTCCGCGGCCACCTCCAGCTCCGGCCCGCTCATTCCTTGCTGTGCGAGCTTTCCCCGCTGATCGGCGCGAGCGCGGCTGTACGCCGAATTGATCTTGTGCTTGCCGTACCCCGGAATGTCCACATAGGAATCGCGCGGGATCGAGATCGCGGTGGCCGCCGCGCCGCCGACCGGGACGTGCACCACGATCATCGTGTCGGTGGTGTTGCCGCCGTCGTCCCCGCCGCCCGCGTGCAACGCGTCGAGCACGTTCTGCGGCAACGGTTTCCCGTCCGGTCCGGTACGGGAGTCGAGACCTACCAACAGGATGTTCTGCGCAACCGCGAGCGGTTCGCCCGCCGGGGCGTCCGGGACCTGCGCGGAAGGCGCGATGACGTCGGCGGTGACCAGATTGGCGTCGAGCCGGTGCAGTTGCGACCACGCGAATCCGGTGACGCCCAGCACCACGGTGGACACCACCCCGAGCACCGCACGGCCGCCGATCCGGCGGCCCCGGGACGTGATCAGCACGGCCGGTTCCTCGCTTCCCCGGGGACGGATTTCGACCCCCGCGTCCGAGGATCACCGCGTTAGCTGGGAATAGCCTGAGAAACCTGTCGCGAAGATGTGATGCTGCCCGTTCGGCCGAGCGCGCCGCGACAGCCGGTACCCCTTCGGGCACAGGGAGTTCAGCGCGGCATCCGCCGCCACACCGCGCGCGGCACGAACCGCATCGCCGCGAACACCAAGCGCAACACTCCCGGCACCCACACCGCTTCGCGGCGGCGGCGCAGGGCGGCCACGGTCGCGTCGGCGACCTGATCGGCGGTGCTGGAGAACGGAGCGGGAGACATTCCTTCGGTCATCCGGCCGATCACGAAGCCCGGGCGGACCAGCAGCAGGTGCACGCCGGTGCCGTGCAACGCGTCCGAAAGCCCGGAAGCGAACCCGTCGAGCCCCGCTTTCGCCGAGCCGTACACGTAGTTCGCCCGCCGCACGCGAATCCCGGCGACCGACGAGAAGACGACCAGGTTTCCGGAGCCCTGGGCGCGCAACAGTTCCGCCGTGTGAGTGAGCACCGACACCTGAGCGACGTAATCGGTGTGCACGATCGCGGTGGCGTGCGCCGCGTCGGTCTCCGCGCGGGCCTGGTCGCCGAGGATGCCGAAAGCCAGCACGACTGTCTCAAGCGGACCGTGCTCGGCGACGACGCGGTCGAGCAGCGGGCGATGCGCGGAGAGGTCGTCGGCGTCGAAGTCCTCGGTCGCCACGGTTTCGGCCCCGGCCTCGCGCAGGGCGGCGGTCTGCTCGCTCAGCTCCGCGCCCGGCCGCGCGGCCAGCACGAACTTCCGCGCCCCGCCGCGCGCCAGCCGGATGGCCACCGCCGTTCCGATTTCGCTGCGTCCGCCCAGCACCAGCACCGTTCCGCTCACAGTGGGCGAGTCTGCCATTCCGTTCCGGGCCCGGCGCGAGGCGCCCTGCCGTGCGTGTAACGCGCAGCGGGCGCGCCGCGACCTGTGATGAACGTTCGACGGAGGAGGGCGGCCTGATGGTGAATGCGTGGGTTTCCGCCGCGAGCGCGTTGCTGAGTTCGCTCGCAGCGATCCTCGGAGTGATCATCTCTCGCCTGGCGGTGCGCCGCCGCGAACGGGAAGTCATGGCGAAGAGTTCGCGGGCCTTGACCCAGTTGCGCGAGGAGGCCGCCAAACAGGCCGTCCACGCCCGCGGGGAACCCGGCGGCCCCGCGGAAAATCGCGAAATCCTGAACCTGCTGCTCCACGCGGACGAAATCCAGATCCTCCGGCGCACCAAGCAGGGCGTGGCGCTGGACCTGGCGCAGCTGTGCAGCGCGACCGCGTTGCCGCCGAGCCGCGCGAGGAACTCGGTCAAACGCCTTCTGGGGCTGGGACTGCTCGAGACGGAACGCGACGAGCACGGGCCGGGATCCGGCGTCCGCTACCGCAAGCAGGTCGCCGATTCGCTCATCGGAGGCGGCGAATGACCGCCACGATGCCCGGGTTCCTGTCGGCGGGTTCGCTGTCGGCCGCCGTGACCGTGATCGAGCTGAACTCGTCGCTGACCAAACCGCTGGCCTACCGCAGATCGGGGATCCTCGGCTGGCTGGCCGCCCGCGTCGGGCTCGACCTGCTGGCCACGCTGGTGGCGTTCGTGCTCGTGCTGCCGCTGCTCGACCGCTCCGGGACCTGGTCCGGCGGGCTGGGCGGCGGGATCGCGGCCGGGCTGGGCGGCCCGGTCCTGCTCCGCGTGCAGCTCGCGACGCGGAAGTCCGGCAAGGAGCACAGCGCGCTGGGACTGGGGCAGCGCTACGGACGGCTCCGCAAGATCATCGACGAGGCGCTGGACGACCACGGAGCCGTGGCCCAGTCCGCGTGGCTGACGACCGTGGTCATGCCGAAGATCGTGCTGCTCCAGCTGGCCGAAATCGAGAGGTTCACCTGCAACTACATCCGCAGCGCGGACCGCTTCACCGAACGCGAGAAAGAAAAGCACCTCAAGGCGGTCAGCAGCGCCTGCGCGGACCGGGCGACCGACGAGGACGAACGCAAACGGGTCATCGCCCAGCACATGCTGGACATCGGCGGGCGGCGCATCGTCACCGAGATGATCAACGCCAGCAAGGTCGCGGTCGCTTCCGGGCGCGCCAAGCCGTAGCGGCCCGGCACGAGGTGCTCCGTTTCACAAACTGCAACTTTGCAGACTCTGCAAGATCCAGTTACGCTGGCCCCATGCCTCCTCCCGGACTCCGCGAGCGCAAGAAGCTCGAAACCCACCGCACCATCGCGCTCGCCGCGCTCCGGCTGATCGACGAACGTGGTCTGGACCAGGTCACGGTCGACGACATCGCCGCCGAGGCCGGCGTGTCCGCGCGGACGTTCTTCAACTACTTCGCGGCCAAAGAGGACGCGGTGGTGCTCGCGTACGCCGACCACGCGGAGCGGGCCGAACGGACGATCGCCCGGTTCCTCGCGCAGCCGGCCGGGCTCGGCTCCTTCCCCGCGTTCATCGCGACCGTCCGGGAAGAACTCGCCGAGATCGAGCGGGACCGCGGCGAATGGCTGACCCGGCTGCGCATCATCCACGGCGATCCGTCGCTGCTCGTCCGGGCCACGACCCTCAGCTACGGCTCGCACGAGCCGATGATCGCGGCGATCGCCGAGCGCTCCGGCGCCGACGCGGAGAACGACCTGTTCCCGTCGCTGCTGCTGGCGACGGCAGCGGCGGTGCTCAACACCTCGCTCAGCAGATGGGCCGCCCGCGACGGGGCCCAGCCGCTGCTCGAGATCTTCGACGAGGCCGCCGCCGCTGCCGCCGCCGGTCTGCCCGACCCGCGCTGACCGCCTCCGCACGAGGCATTCCCTGACCGCTTCTAGTCCGGAAAGGACTGTCATGTCCCTGTCCACCGCGGAACCGCCCGCACCCGCGGCGATGAGCCGCCGTCAAGTGCTGCAGGCGATGTCCGGCCTGATGATGGGCATTTTCGTCGCCATCCTCGCGTCCACTGTGGTCGCGAACGCCCTGCCGCGGATCGTGTCCGAACTGGGCGGCACCCAGGCGTCCTACACCTGGGTCGTCACCACCGAACTGCTCGCGATGACCGCGACCGTCCCGCTCTGGGGCAAGCTTTCCGATCTGTACAACAAGAAACTGCTGATCCAGCTGTCGCTCGGGCTGTTCGTCGTGGGCTCGCTGGTGGCCGGGCTCGCGCAGAACATCGACGTGCTGATCCTCAGCCGGATCGCGCAGGGCATCGGCGGCGGCGGGCTCACCGCGCTCGCCCAGGTGATCATGGCGGCCATCGTTTCGCCGCGCGAACTGGGCAAGTTCTCCGGCGTCTTCGGCGCGGTCTTCGCCGTCGGCACCGTGGCCGGGCCGCTGATCGGCGGCGTGCTCGTGGACACCTCGTGGCTCGGCTGGCGCTGGTGCTTCTTCCTCGGCGTGCCGTTCGCCCTCGCCGCGATCCTGTTGCTGCAGCGCACTTTGGACCTGCCGACGCTGCGCCGGGAAGTGCACGTCGACTACCTCGGCGCGTTCCTGATCATGCTCGGCGTCTCGACGCTGCTGGTGTGGTCGTCGCTGGCCGGTTCGACCTTCGAATGGGGTTCCTGGCAGACCGCGGTGCTCGTGCCCGCCGGCGTGCTCGTGCTGGTGGCCGCGGTGTGGGTGGAGTCCAAGGTGCGCGAGCCGGTCGTGCCGCTGAGGCTGTTCCGCAACCGCACGGTCACGCTGGCCACGGTCGCGAGCTTCCTGGTCGGCGTCGCGATGTTCGGCGGCACGGTCTTCCTGTCCCAGTATTTCCAGCTGGCGCTCGGCAAAACGCCGACGGTGGCCGGGCTGATGAGCCTGCCGATGATCTTCGGGCTGCTCGTGTCGTCCACCGTGTCCGGCCAGCTGATCAGCCGCACCGGCCGGTGGAAGCCGTTCCTGGTGGCCGGCGCGGTGCTGATGGCGGCGGGGCTCGGCCTGCTCGGGCTGATCGACGCGCACACTTCGCTGCTGGAGCTGAGCCTGTTCATGCTGGTGCTCGGCGTCGGCGTGGGCATGCTGAACCAGAACCTGGTGCTGGTGACGCAGAACGACGTGCCCGCACAGGACCTCGGCGCGGCGACCTCGACACTGTCGTTCTTCCGCAGCCTCGGCGGCTCGATCGGCGTGAGCGCGCTCGGCGCGGTGCTGGCCAGCCGGGTCGGCACGCTCATCTCCGACGGGCTCGGCCCGGTCGCGTCCGGCGGCGGCGGGAAGGTGCCGGACCTGGCGCAGCTGCCCGCGCCGGTCGTGGCGGTGATCCGGGAGGCTTACGGCGTCGCGACCAGCGATCTGTTCTTGATCAGCGCGCCGATCGCGCTGCTCGTGGTGGTCGCGGTCGCGTTCCTGAAGCACTTGCCGCTCAAGACGAAGAGCGGGCTGGAAAGGCTGGCGGACGAGGCGGTCTGAGTTCTCGTGAGTGCTGATGCCGGTTAGAACCGGCATCAGCACTCACGAGCTACCGTTGCCCGGGTGACCAGCGACGAGGAGTTCAGCGCCCTGCTCGAACGGCACCGGCGCGAGATCCGCGTGCACTGCTACCGGATGAGCGGCTCGTTCGAGGAGGCCGAAGACCTCACGCAGGAGGCGTTTCTCCGGGCCTGGAAAGGCCGCGGCGGCTTCGCCGGGCGGGCGAGCGTACGGACGTGGCTGTACCGGATCGCCACGAACGTCTGCCTCGATGCTCTCGCGCGGCGGCCACGCCGGGCGCTGCCGGACGAACTGGGCCCGGCGGGCGACCCGGTCGGCGAAATCTCCGCGCTCGACGTGCCGTGGCTCAGCCCGTTTCCCGATCTGCTGCTCGACCCCGCGGCACCGGACGACACCGGCGCCGCGGTCGTCGAACGGGAAACCATCGAACTGGCGTTCCTCGCCACCATCCAGTTGCTCCCGCCGAGGCAGCGCGCCGCGCTGATCCTGCGCGACGTGCTCGATTGGTCCGCAAAGGACACTGCCGAACTGCTGGGCACGTCGGTGGCCTCGGCGAACAGCGCATTGCAGCGGGGCAGGGAAACCTTGCGCGCCCGGCTGCCCGCCCGGCGCGCCGAATGGTCCGCACCGGACAGCACGACCGCGGAGGAAGCAGAGCTGCTGCGGAAATTCATCGCCGCCTACGAATCGGCGGACGTGCAGGCGGTGGCGGCGGTGCTGAGCGAGGACGCGCGTGCGGTGATGCCGCCGTACTCGTTGTGGTTCGACAGCCGCGACCGGATTCTCGGCGCGCTCGGGCCGAGTTTCGATCCGGGGTCGCCGTACTACCGGGGCAGTTTCCGGATGGTGCCGGTGCGGGCGAACCGCCAGCCCGCGGTCGCCGGATATCTGCGCGGGCCCGGCGAATCGGTTTATCGCGCTTTCGGCGTCTGTGTGCTCACCGTCCGAAACGGACTGGTCACGGCGATGGCCGCGTTCGAAACCGCTGCATTGACGCCCTACGGACTCGCCGAAACGTTCGAAGAATAAAAAACGCCCCGGCCGCGATCGCTGGTGTGCGATCGCCGCCGGGGCGCAACCACCGAGTTCCGGGCTTGGTGCCGGTCGTGGTGGGGAAACTGACGCCCTCGCCGCCGGGAAATGGTCACCGGCTCGCGGTCAGGCGACTCGATGCTGTGCGGCGGCGGAGCCGGTTCGCACCAGCTTCCGGCGCTCCAGCTCGGTGGTTCCCCCGAAGATCCCGTTGCCGAGACCGTTGTCGAGAGCATAGGAAAGGCATTCCGCGCGGACCGGGCATCGCGCGCAGACCGCCTTGGCCTTCGCGACCTGCTGCGCCCCCGGACCCATGTCGGAAATCGGGAAGAACAGTTCCGGGTCCTCGTCCTGGCACGCCGCGCGGGCGAGCCAGCTGGTGGCCGTGAGTTCCATTGTTGCTTTTCACCTCCTGTCCTCATTGTCGAACCGTGGTCAACCGACTTCTCCGCGCGCACGGGCACGCCATGCCTTCGGAGGGTGTTCGGTGGGCTTTTCGGCCGAACCGCCCCGGGCCGCGAAGGACCCGGCGGACGACCGGCTTTCCAAGTTACCACCTCTCGCCGCCCGCGCGGGGAATTTCGATTCAGCTCACATCGCGGACGCGGTTGCGGCCGGGACGTGCTACGGCCCCCGCGCCCGGCCGCGCGCCGCTTCGGAGAGTCCGGGTTTTCCTTTTCCGCACACCGTTTCCCCTTCCGTCGCGTTGCCGGGCGAACAGCCCGTCCGTCTCAGGTACCCGGGAGTCCCGCCCTTAACCACATTTCCGTGACCGGATCGTTACATCCCACGGGCGCGTCACCGCACCTGTTCGACAAGTGCGGGTTCGGGAGGGGGTGCGCGTGGCGGGGTTCGACGGTTTCTTTCGCGGTGATTTCCCTCGCCTCGTGGCGTTCCTGTGCGCGGGCGGGCTCGGGCCGGGCGCCGCGCGCGAGGTGGCGGTGGAGGCGTTCGTCCAGGAAACCGGGACGTGGCCGCCGCCGGGCGACCCGCGCGTGGCGGTGCGGCTGACCGCCGTCCGGCTCGCCGCCGAGCAGACGTGGTTCGACGGCGGCGTCCCGGCCGCGGATCCGCCGGGCGACCGGCTGGCCGCGGCCGTGGAGCGGCACGCGCGGGAGGTCGAACTGCTCGCGGCCTTGCCGGAGACCCAGCGCACAGTGCTGGCCTGGTCGCTCGACGGGTTCTCGCCCGCCGCGATCGCCTCGGCGCTCGGCATGGCCGCCACCACCGTCCGCTCGAACCTGCGGCACGCCCGGGAACGGCTGAAGCACCGGCTCGGCCTCGCCGGGCGCGAGGAGGCCCTGATGACCGCACTGCGCGAAGCCGAAAGCGCGCTGGTCGGCGCGCTGCGCTCGGCACTCGACGTCGAAGAGGCTTTGACCCGGGTGAAAACCGAGGCGACCGCCTTGGCCGCGCCGCGGGTCCCGGCCGGCCGGTTCGGCTTCGACGGCCCGGTGCGCGCCGCGGTCGACGGCGATCCGGAGGCAGCGCAGGAGCTGCTCGCCGCGGTCCAGCCGCTGATCGTGCGCTATTGCCGGGCCCGGCTGGGCGGTGCCGACGCATATTCCTCGGCGGACGACGTGGCGCAGGAGGTCTGTCTGGCGTTGCTGACCGCACTGCCGGGATATCGCCATCAGGGGCGGCCGTTTCTCGCTTTCGTTTACGGGATCGCGCAGCACAAGGTGGCTGACGCGCACCGGGCGCACGCACGCAACCGGACCGACACAGTGGCCGAGCTGCCGGAGACGGTCGATCTCACCGACGGGCCGGAGGAACGCGCGCTGCGGGCCGAGCTGAACCGGTATCTGGCTCGGTTGCTGCAGTTGCTGCCGGAGCGACAGCGGGAAATCGTGTTGCTCCGTGTGGTGGTCGGGTTGTCGGCTGAGGAGGCGGCCGAGGCCGTCAGCTCCACGCCGGGCGCGGTCCGCGTCGCCCAGCACCGGGCGCTGCTGCGGCTCCGCTCAGCCCTCGAACGACGGCGGCGCTGACCCGATCCGCGCCACGACGAACTCCGCCAGCGTCGCCACCGGCCCCTCGCTGCCGTCCCTCGACAGCAGGAGGAAATCCACGTCGCCCGGGTCCGGAAGCCCCAGCTCGGCGGGCAGTTCGACCAGGTCCGAGGGCACCAGGCTCCGCGCGTGCACCGTGATCCCGAGCCCGGCGGCCGCCGCCGCGCGCAAGCCGGTCAGGCTGGAGGTCTGGCAGGCCGCCCGCCATTCCAGGCCCGCGCGCTCCAGCGCTTCCACCGCGAGCTGGCGGGTGACCGACGGCATCGGGTACTGCACGAGCGGCACCGGCTGGCCGGGCGCGAGTTCCGTCGCCGCCGAGCCGATCCACACCAGCGGTTCGCGGCGCAGCAGCCGTCCCGGTCCCGCCGCGCCCGGGCGGCGTTTGCCGAGCACCAGGTCGAGCCGCCCGTCGGCGATCCGCCTGGCGAGCACATCGGACAGTTCCACGTGCAGTTCGACGTCCACCAGCGGATGGCTTTCCCGCAGCCGCCGCAGGATTTCCGGCAGCTCGCCGAGCGCGAAGTCCTCCGACACCCCGAACCGGACCCGGCCGCGCACCTGCGCCCCGCGGAAATGCCGGGCCGCGCGCTCCTCGGTGTCCACAATGGTCTGGGCGAAACCGAGCATCGCCTGCCCGCGCGCGGTCAGCTCGACCGCGTGCGTGTCCCGGGCGAACAGCAGCCCGCCCGCCTCGGACTCGAGCCGCCGGATGTGCTGGCTGACCGTGGGCTGCCCCACCCCCAGCCGCCTCGCTGCCGCCGTGAAGCTGCGAGTTTCCGCCACAGCAAGGAAAGAACGGCACAACCGCGGATCCAGCATGCGACCCATCTTATCGGATTTTACAATAACAGTCAGTACGGTCATCGGGGTTCCGAATGACCGCCGGCGGCGGGAGAATGGCCGGGAAAGGAGATCCACCGTGCTCGCTTCGTTCGCCCGCCCCTTCTCGGCCTTGCTCGCCAAGCTGCGGATCGACCCGTTCATCGCCCTGATCCTCGTCACCGTAGGCATCGCCTCGCTGCTGCCGGCGTCCGGCGCGGTCGCGACCGGATTCGGCGCGGCGACCAAGATCGCGGTCGGCCTGCTGTTTTTCCTTTACGGCGCAAGGCTTTCCAGTCAGGAAGCGGTCGAGGGGATGCGGCACTGGCGGTTGCACGTCACCGTGCTCTGCGCCACTTTCGTGCTTTTCCCGCTGCTGGGGCTCGCCACGTCGTTCCTCTCCCCCGGGCTGCTGACGTCGCCGCTGTACACCGGCGTGCTGTTCCTGTGCCTGCTGCCGTCCACCGTGCAGTCGTCGATCGCGTTCACCTCGATCGCCAAGGGCAACGTCGCGGCGGCGATCTGCAGCGCGTCGCTGTCCAACCTGCTCGGCATCGTGCTGACGCCGCTGCTCGTCGCGCTGCTGCTGGCCACCGACGGCCCGGGCGTGAGCGGTTCGGCGGTGCTCGACATCGTGCTGCAGCTGCTGGTGCCGTTCGTGGCCGGGCAGCTGGCGCGCCGCTGGATCGGCGGGTGGGTGCAGCGGCATTCCGCGCCGCTCAAGATCGTCGACCGCGGTTCGATCCTGCTGGTGGTGTACACCGCGTTCAGCGAGGGGATGACCGAAGGCATCTGGCACCAGCTGGACCTCGGCCCGCTGCTCGCGCTCTTCGCGGTCTGCTGCGTCCTGCTGGCGGCGGTGCTCGGGGCGACCAGCGGCGGCGCGCGGCTGCTCGGCTTCGACCGCGCGGACCGGATCACGATCATGTTCTGCGGTTCGAAGAAGAGCCTCGCGAGCGGCCTGCCGATGGCGACCGTGCTGTTCGGGCACGCCGAGGTCGGGCTGATCGTGCTGCCGCTGATGCTGTTCCACCAGATCCAGTTGATCGTGTGCGCGGCGATGGCGCGCCGCTACGCCCGGCAGGCCGCGGCGGCGGAACCGGAGGAACTCGCCGTGGTCGGCTGACGCTGACCGGGCCCGCCAGGATGAATCGCATGCGGGAGCTGGTGTACGTCCCGGCGAGCAAACTGCGCGAGTTCCAGGGTCGTGACCTGGGCGGCGGCTTCCGGCCACTGAACTACCGCGTCGTGCGCGGCGGAAGCCACGGCGGGCAGTCCGCCGCGCTGATCTTCTGGGAGCCCGCGAACGCTGACGGGCCGCGTGGTGGTCGCCGGTCCGCTGTACGTCGAGTACACCAGCGCGCCGGAGCCGGACTGACGCGGGCTACTCGCGCATCCCGATCGCGTCCACCGGCCGGGCGCGCAGCGCGAACTTCGCCGGCACCAGCACCGACGCCGCCCCCACCAGCGCGGTCGCGGCGACGATCCCGAGATACAGCAACGGCGGAATGCTCGGGATCGGCGATCCGGTGAGGCCGAGGCTGACCGTGGCCAGCGGAACCAGCGGCACCGCCGAACCCGCCGCGACCGCGATCAGCACCACCGTCAACGCTTCGATCCGCAGCACCTTCAGCACCTGGTCCCGGGTCATCCCGACCAGGCGCAGCAGCGCGAACTCCCGAGTCCGGGCGAGCGTGGTCATCACGAGCGTGTTCGCCACCGCGAGCGCGATGTAGGCGAAGACCAGCACCAGCGGCAACGCGCTGCTCAGCACGGAAGCGGTCGCGGCGTCGCGTTGTTCTTCGGACAGACCGGCCTTGGCGGACACGGTCAGCCCCGGGTACTTCGCGGACAGGCTCGCCAGATCTGTCCCCGGGCCGGCCCGGACGAGGACCTGCTGGTCCAGCTGCCGGGCGCTGTGCGCGAACACGTCCTCGTGCGCCAGGGTGACGTCGCCGAAACCCATGCCCCGCCGGTAGATCGCGACTACGGACGGGGTCGCCGCGAAGCCGTCCGGGAAATTGAGCTTGATCTGGTCGCCGATGCCGACGCCGAGGGTGCTCGCCGCATTGGCGCTCACGGCGACCTTTCCCGGCGCTAGATCGGCGAGGTTTCCCGACGAGACACCAAGATCCATCGTCTTGGCCGCGTTGCCGACGGTGACGCCCTGGGCGGGAAATTCGAAGATCTCCGGCGAATCGAGCACCTTCGCCGAGGCGAACACCTGCACCCGCGTCACGCCCGTCGCGGCCTCCGCGCCGGGCAGTGCGGCCGCGTCCCGGACCGCGGCGTCCGGAAGCCCGCCTGCCGCGCCGGTGAGCGTGTACTGCGCGGTGATTCCCTCGTCGGCCTGGTCGGCGGCCGCGGCGCCGAGGGTCGCGGGGATGAACAACTGCACGCAGGCGAACCCGATCGCCAGCACCAGCGGCCCGATCCCGGCGGCCAGCCGGCGCGCGTTCGCTCGCGTGTTGGCGGCGGCGAGAAACCCGTATTCCTTGAACCGCCGCGTGATCGGGGTGGCCAGCAACCGCGTCGCGAACGCCGCCATCGGCGGCGCCAGCACCAGGATCGCGATGATCATCGCCAGTCCGCCGCTGCCCGCTCCCGCCACGGCGAAGACCCCGGAGAAAAACACCGGAAGCAGCGAAGCCGCCAAACCGAGCAGCAGCAAGAGAAGACCGAGAGCGCGACGGCGGCCGCTGATTCCCGGCTGCTCGGCCGCGGCGTCGCTCAACGCTTCCACCGGTCGCACCGACCCGGCTTTCCACGCCACCGCGAACGTCGCGATCTGTGCCGTCGCCACCCCGGCGAGCACTGCCACGAGCATCGGCAAAACGCCGACGGAGAAAGAGAAATCGCTCGGCACGACGCCGATCAGGACGAGCGCGCCACGCAGCAGCTGCGCGGCGAGGATGCCGGGCAGGCACCCGATCGCCGACGCCACGGCCGACAGCACCAAGGCTTCCGCGGCGAGCATTTTCCAGATCTGCCGCGGAGTGGCCGCGATCGCGCGCAGCACGGCCAGCTCGCGGCGGCGCTGGTGGACGCTCAACGCGAGAGTGCTCGCCACGACCAGAATCGCGATCAGGAGCACGGTGCCGCCGAGCGAACCCGCGATCTCCTGCAAAGCGCCGCGCGCCGAGGCCACGTCGGGGTTCTCGATCCGGCTCCGGTCGTCGCCTGCGGTCACTTCCGCGTGGTCGCCGAGCCGCTCGGACAGCCGGTCGGCCAGGTCGCCGGGATCGGCGCCAGGCCGGGGAAACACCCCGACGGCGTCGACGCGATCGCCGCGCCCGGCCAGGTCGTGCGCTTCCGCGTCGGCGAAGAACACGACGGGAGCACGGAGTTCTCCGTCCGCACCGGACAGTTTCGCCACGCCCGAGACACGGTATTCGGCCGCGGCTTCGGTCGTCTGGATCCGCACCGCGGATCCCGGGCCGAGACCGGCTTTCGCGGCCAGCCCGGCGTCCAGCACCACCTCGCCCGGCCGCTGCGGTTCGCGGCCGCCGATGAGTTCGAACGGGCCCAGCCGGGCGCTCGCCCACGGATGCCCGGACGGTGTTTCGCCGCCGTCCGCCAGCACCGCGGGGAAGCTCACGTCCGGCACCGCCGAGCCGACGCCCTCGGTCGCGGCGATCGCCCGCACGGTCTCGCGAGCCAGCGGAGCCGGTTCCTTGAGCGCCTTCGACTTCGTCTTGCCGTTTTCCCGCACCTCGAACGATTTCGCGCCGCCGACGACCACCGGGACCCCGGCATACCGCTGCGGCGGCGCCCCGGCTTCCGTCCCGGACTGCAGGAGGATCCCGAACGCGGTGACCAGCATGGCCGCGCCGAGCAGAGCGACGAACGCGCCGGCGAATCCGGAAGCGCGCCCGCGCAATGTTTTGAGCGCCAGTTCGAACACCGCTCACCACTCCCCGAGCGTGGTCATCCGCTCCGCCACGCGGTCCGGGGCGGGGTCGGCCATCTCGCCGGCGAACGCGCCGTCGGCGAGGAAAACCACGCGGTGCGCGCAGGACGCGGCCACCGGATCGTGCGTCACCATGACCACCGTCTGGCCGGTCTCGTCCACGAGCTGCCGCAGCAGTTCGAGCACCTGGCGGCCGGTCCGGGTGTCGAGGGCGCCGGTCGGCTCGTCGGCGAAGACCACCTCGGGCCGCGGCGCGAGCGCACGAGCGATCGCCACCCGCTGCTGCTGCCCGCCGGACAGCTGGGCCGGGCGCCGGTCCAGCCGTCCGGCCAGCCCGACGCGCCGCACGACCTCGTCCAGCCAGTCCCGGTCCGGAACCAGCCCGGCCATCCGCATCGGGAGCGAGATGTTGTCCGCGACGGTCAGCGACGCCAGCAGGTTGTAGGCCTGGAAGACGAACCCGACCCGCTCGCGACGCAGCACGGTCAGCCCGGTTTCGTCCAGTCCGGCCAGGTCCGTGCCGCCGAGCAGCACCGTTCCGCCGCTCGGCCGGTCGAGCCCGGCCGCGCAGTGCAGGAAGGTGCTCTTGCCCGCTCCCGACGGGCCCATCACCGCGGTGAACGACCCCCGGCCGAACCGGACGGTCAGGTCGCGCAGCGCGGTCACCTGGCCCGCGCCGGAACCGTAGGTTTTGCGCACCGCCCGCAGCGAAACCACGTCGTCCGGCGGGGCTCCGCCCGGGTCCGGCTCCGGATGCTGCTGTTTCTCGCGTCTCACTTCGTCCTCCGGGTGCGGTGCTCGTGCCGTCCCGGACGCTACGGAGCGGGAACCCGGCCGGACAGCACGTATCCTGCAGATCCCAGGTGCAGAAAACTGCACCTGCCGAGCGAATCTCCGGAGGGGACGGATGGCCGCGGACCGGCGGTACCCCCGGTTCGGCGTCCGGGACTACCTCGGCGGGTTCGGCGTTTCCTTCCGGTACCTCGCGGTCGGAGCCGCGGCCGGGCTCGGCGGCCTGCTGCTCCTCTGGCTGGCCGCGGGCAGCCTGCTGCTGAGCCTGGCCGGGATCGGGCTGCCGTTGCTGGTCTTGCTCGTCCCGTTGCTGCGCGGGTTCGCCCGCGCGCAACGGAAACGGGTCGAACGGCTGCTGGGCACGCCGGTCGGCGAAAAGTACACCCCGGCGTCCTCGCCCTTCGGGGTTCTCAAAGACCGCGCGGTCTGGAAGGACCTGGCGTTCCTCGCCGCCGGCACGGTGCTCGGCACGCCGTTGTGCTTCCTCGGGCTGAGCCTGCTGTCCGGCGCGCTCTGCTGGGGCACCGCGCCGCTCTGGTGGACCTTCCTCCCGCCCGCCGCGCATCTCACGTTCCGGCCGGTCACCAGCTGGGCTCAGGCGTTCGGCGCGACCGGCGTCGGCCTGGGATACGCCGTCGGACTGGTCCTCCTGACGCCGCTGCTCGCTCGCGGGCACGCGATGCTCTCCAGGGCATTGCTCCGTCCGCCTCGCGGCAGCAGGCAGGCCCGCCGGATCGAACAACTGACGGTCAGCCGGGCCGAGGCTCTCGAAGCGCACGGCGCGGAACTGCGGCGGATCGAACGGGACCTGCACGACGGGACCCAGGCCGGGCTCGTCGCCGTCTCGCTCCGGCTCGGCTTGCTCAAGCACGCCCTGCAGCACCAGCCGGACAAGGCGCTCGCCCTGGTCGGCGACGCGCAGGAGCTGACCGAGCATTCGCTGGCTTCGCTGCGCACGATCGTCCGCGGGATCTACCCTCCGCTGCTCGCCGACCGCGGCTTGCCCGGCGCTGTGCGCGCGCTCGCGGCGAGCAGCACTGTCCCGGTCGAAGTCGAGGTCTCGGGCTCCGGGCACGCCCCGGCCGCGGTGGAGGCGGCGGCCTACTTCGTGATCGCCGAGGCGCTGACGAACATCGCCAAGCACAGCGGGGCCGACCGGGCGTGGATTACGCTCGCGGTCGAGCGGGAGAGGATCGGGATCACTGTGCGGGACAACGGGAAGGGCGGAGCCGCGGAGAACTTCGGCACCGGGCTGGCCGGGATCCGGAGGCGCGTCGCGGCTTTCGACGGCAGCACCGAGCTGAGCAGCCCCGAAGGCGGTCCGACGGTGCTGCGGGCGGAGCTGCCGTGCGCGTCGTGATCGCCGACGACAACGCCTTCATCCGGGAAGGCCTCGCGCTGATGCTGTCCACGGTCGGCCACGAGGTGTGCGCGGTGCTGGAGCGGGGGCCGGAAGTGCTGCCCGCGTTGCTGGAGCACCGGCCCGACATCGCCGTGCTGGACGTCCGGCTGCCGCCGGGCTTCACCGACGAAGGGCTGCGCGCGGCCGCCGCCGCCCGCGAGCGGATCCCGGGCCTGCCGGTGCTGATGCTGTCGCAGTACGTCGAGCACACCTACGCGGCCGAGCTGCTGGCCAACGGCGCGGCCGGGGTGGGCTACCTGCTGAAGGACCGCGTCGGCCGGATCGAGGAGTTCCGGGAGGCCATGGACCGGGTCGCCGCGGGCGGCACGGCGATGGACCCCGAGGTCGTCTCGCAGCTGATGGCGCGCCGGCTCACCGCGAACGCGCTCGACGTGCTCAGCCCCCGCGAACGCGAGGTGCTCGCGCTGATGGCCGAGGGCCTCGGCAACGGCGCGATCGCCGAGAAGCTGTTCATCGCGGAAACCTCGGTGAACAAGCACGTGGGCAACATCTTCGCCCGGCTCGGGCTGCCCGCCGGGACCGGCGACCACCGGCGGGTCCGGGCCGTGCTCGCCTATCTCGACGCCTGACCGGGAAAACCAGTGGAGCCGCGCCCTCGCCCGCGGCTACTCTCCCCCGACCAGTGTCGGCCAGGCAAGGACGTGCCGTTGTACATCGCGTGAGGCATCCCAAGCTCTGACTTCGTCGCGCGCCGCGTTCGAGCGCCGCGCTTCTTCGTGCTGCGGAATTCTCACTGGAATCGGTGTACTCCTGTGCTCTACAACTGGACAGTCCTGCCCACTCGCCTGCCGCTCGTCCGGCGGCGCTGCCATACGTGCGCGTCCGGGCTTTTCCGGCCGGACGGCAAGTTCCGGGTCAACGCCAACCACAAACTCGTCGACGCCTGGCTCCTGGTGCTCTGCACCGGCTGCGGGGAAACGGCGAAACTCACCGTGTTCGAACGGACGAGAGTGCGCTCGGTCCGGCCGGAACTGCTGGATCGCTTGCACCACAACGATCCCGTCCTCGCCGCCGAACTCCTCCAGGACCCGGTCCTGCAACGGCGCAACCGCGTCGCGCTCGACTGGGACGCCGCCTGGCGGCTCGACACCGGCGGTTCGGACCACCTCGACCGCGACGCGATCGACGTCTCGGTCGGTTTCGCGGCGCGGATCCCGGTCCGGCCTGCGCGGCTGATCGCCGAGGGCTGCGGCCTGTCGCGGGCCGAGGTGCTGCGGCTGCTCGCCGAAGGGAAGGTGGTGTCGGGAGTCCGGTTGAGCGGCAAGCTCTCCGGCGACTTCGCCTTCACGCTCAAGTACTGAGTGCGCGAAAAGTCCGTGAGGGGAACCCTGAGGGAATCTGATTCCCTCAGGGTTCCCCTCACGGACAGCTGGTCCGGCCCCCTCCACCGGACCGGTCCATCCACAATGGACCGCTCGACCATGCGCGACCTCCGCCGAAGATCTGTTCGCCACCGGACTTACCCGGCCGCCGCCGCGACCACACCTCGAAGCGCGAACCCGGGCACCAGCGCTGCCTGAACGGGCAATGATGCGTAACCGCTTCCGGCGAAAAGCGTTGCCGCAGCTCAGCACCCCCAGGTGGAGGAGCCGCTTGCCCCGGCGTCCGCGCACTGGTGTCCAGAAGGGAACAACGCGGCGACAACCCGTAGACCGGCGCTTACCGTAAGTCCGCAGTCTCCCCCGTGCTCTGTCGTATCGGCCGAACGAAGGGCATCCGCGGCGACGTCGGCGGCCTGGCATGCCAGTCCGTCATATCCGGAGAACCCGACCAGAGGAGAAAGCATGGCTTCGCAGGACGGCGCCCGCGTCGACACCAGCGTCATGCGCAAGGGCGCGCAGACGATCAGCGACACCGGGCAGAACATCACCGGCGTGAACCAGAAGGTCGACGGCACCATGCAGACGCTGTTCGGCACCTGGCGGTCGGACTCGGCGAACGTGTTCAACACGGCCATGGGCCAGTTCGACCAGACGGTCCGCAAGATCGTGCAGAAGCTGGACGAGCTCGCGCAGAACGTGCAGACCTCGGCGAGCGAGTACGACAGCCGGGACTCGGACAACACCTCCACCGCCAACAACGCCGCCACGGTCATCGGCGGCGGCGGCCTGCAGGGCTTCTGATCCCTTCCCTCCCACGAAAGGACTCCTCCCATGGCTTTGGGCCAGTTCCAGATCAGCTTCGCGACCATGCAGGACACCGTCGGGCAGGCGAAGCAGCAGTCCAACCAGATCACCGAGCTGCTGGACCAGATGAAGGCGGTCATCGAGGGCCAGCGCGAAAACTGGACCGGTGTCGCGGCGGACATGTTCCACGAGACCTACAACTACTGCCACCAGGCGGCGCTGACGCTGCCGCAGGCGCTCGACGCCGCCGCGCAGACCCTCGCCAACATCAACGAAGGCACCTCGAACACCGAGGGCACCAACGCCAAGCGCTTCGCCGCGAACTGAGGCCGTTGCTGCGCGACGACTGACCTGAAAGGAGGTGACCGGCCATGGTTTCGTTGGGCGACACCGATTACGGCATGCACAACGACACGTCGGACAAGCATCAGACCACGTCCGACGACGGGAAGTTCCACAGCCCGGGCGACCAGACGCCGCCGGACGTGAAGAACGAGTGGATCCCGCCGGGCACGGTCGGCAAGCCGCCGCCGGTGCCGGGCGGTTCCGAGCATCCGGGCAAGGGCGTCACCGCGGTCAACACCGAGGCGATGCGCACGTTCGCGAAGAACATGCAGGCGCTCGCGGACGGGCCGCTGAAGGACCTGCCGGCGAAACTCGACGGCATCCAGCTCAAGCCCGGCGTGTTCCTGACGGCGCAGAACAAGATCGTCAAGCCGATCCAGGGCACGAACGAGCTGCGGGACACCACCCGCACCGCGATCCACGACCTCTGCAAAGCGCTCGACGAGGTGGCGGACGCGGTGAACAAGGCCTCGAAGGCGTACGACAACGCCGACGAGGTCAACAAGATGTCCGCTGACGACTACAACCAGTATTTCAACACAGTCAGCGGCCACATCACCGGCTCCGGTCAGAAACCCTGACCGGACGGGCGGCGGTCTCTCCGGGTTCGAAGCGATCGAGGGAAGATGGCGGACGACAACAACACCCACGGGTTCACCTCGGACGACAACGGGGTCTGGCCGGACACCACGCAGACCGGCAACCAGAACACCACTGGTGACCCGTCGAAGGATTTCGACGGCCTGACGTGGAAGCAGATCGAAGCGGCGGTCCTCGGCGGCGGTTCGCTGTCGGGCGGCCAGGACAACCGGGACAAGGCCTACGGCAACGTCAACTGGCAGTCGCTTCAGGACGCGGCCGGGGTGTTTCAGGAGACGCAGCAGAACCTCGCGATGGTCGCTCAGTCCATTCAGGACCAGACCGCCGCCCTCGCCGGACCCGACGGTCCGTGGAAGGGCGAAGCCGCGACGAAGTTCAAGGCCATGATGACCACGCTGGGGAACAAGTTCTCCGATCTGGCGGACCGGATCGGCGACGGCGGCGGGTCGAACAACGTGCCGGCCAACCTCGTCAATTCCGCGGCCTATCTCAAATGGGCGCAGGACACGATCCGCTACATCGACAGCTATTACGCCAGCCAGGTCCTCGCCCAGGGCAGCAAATACCACCTCGACGACGGGCGCGCGTACATCTCGCAGTTCCCCGAAGCCGTCGAGATGATGACCAACGACATGCGCAAGGTGGCCGGCCAGCTCGCGCAGAAGTACAACAGCGTGCATGTCAACGCGGGCAAGACCACCCCGCCGCCGACGCCGGGAGGCGGCGACGGCAACACGCCCAAGCCTCCCCCGCCCCCGCCGACTCCTCCGCCTCCGCCTACACCGCCGCCGCCTCCGCCGCCGGTGACTCCTCCCCCGCCGCCCGCTTCTCCGCCGCCGCCTCCGGTGACGCAGCCGCCGCCTGCCCCGAAACCGCCGCCCGTTTCCCCGCCGCCAGGCGGTGGCGGCGGAGGCAATGGCGCGCCGCCGCCGGTGAACAAGGCGGTGATTCCGCCTCCGCCCAACGGCGTCAACGGTCCTGGCGGGAACAACGTGCCGCCGCCGCTGAAGAACGCCGTCGTGCAGCCGCCGCCGGGCGACCTCAAGGGCCCCGGGGGCAACGGCACGCCGCCTCCGCTGAACGCTGCGGCCATTCCGCCGCCGCCCGCCGGCATCAACGGTCCCGGCGGGAACACCGTGAAGCCGCCGAATCTGCAGAAGCCGCCGGGTGCGCAGAATCCGTCGGTCAAGCCGCCGGTCATTCCCCCGCCGCCGGGCGACACGCCGGGCGGGAACACCAAGCAGGTGTCCCCGCCTCCGGGTGATTCGGCGGTCGGGAACAACCTCAAGTCGCCGTCGATCCCGCCGCCGCCGGGCAGCACCGGCGGGTCCGGGCACGTGAACCCGCCGTCGATCCCTCCGGCTCCGGGAAGTTCCGGCAATCCGGGCGGGTCCGGGCACGTCAATCCGGCGTCGATTCCGCCGCCCCCGGGCGATTCCGGCGGCAGCCTGGCGAACAACGCGCTCAACCCGGCGCATCTGCCGCCGGGCCTGAGCACCCCGCCGGGCAACCAGACGCCGGGCGGCAGCGGCATCCCGATGATGCCGCCGGGCGGCATGGGCGGAGGCGGCGGGCTGAACACGCCTTCCGCCGAACGACCGGATTCCTCCGGATTGCTCGGGAACATCAAGCAACCGTGGCTGAGCCCTCCCCCGGACGGCATCGGCAATCCCGAATCGCAAGGAGAAACGCCGCCGTTGCACTCGGCCAAGTGGGCCCCGCCTCCCGCCGCGGGCGGCGGGACCGGCGACGGCCCGGGCGCGATCAAGGGTCTCAACGGGATCGGCGACGGTCCCGGCGGGCTCGGCGACAGCGGCCCTGGCGCGATCAAGGGGCTCGGCGAGAGCGATCTGCCGAAGATGCCCGATCCGGTCGGAAACCAGAATCACGAGCAGCAGCAGCTCCCGGGTGCCGGGACGCCGCCGATGGTGCCGCCGGGCGGCATGGGCGGCGGCAGCGGGCTGAACACGCCTGCCGCCGAACGGCCGGACTCCTCTGGATTGCTTGGCAATATCAAGAAACCTTGGCAGAGCCCTCTTCCCGAAGGCATCGGCAACCCTGATTCGCAGGGCGAAACGCCGCCGCTGCACTCGGCTGAATGGGCCCCGCCGCCTGCGGGAGTCGGCGGTCCGGGAGTCGGCGGCGGTCTGGGCAGTGGGGAACCAGTCGGTCCCGGTGTCAGCGGTCCCGGCGGCGGGGAGCCGGTCGGGCCGGGAGTGAAGGGACTCGGCGAGAGCGAGCTGCCGAAGCTGCCGGATCCCGTCGGCAACCAGCACCACGAGCAGCAGCAGCTCCCGGTTTCGGGCACGCCGCCGATGGTGCCGCCGGGCGGCATGGGCGGCGGCAGCGGGCTGAACACGCCCGCTGCGGAACGGCCGGATTCGGCTGGGCTGCTCGGCAACGTCCAGGAGCCGTGGACGGCCGACCTGCCCGTTGGCATCGGCGACCCGAGTGCGTTCGGCGAGACGCCGCCGAGCGAATCGGCGGACTGGGCTCCTCCGGCGAAGAGCCCGCAACCTCAAGGCTCCGGCATGCCGATGGTCCCGCCGGGCGGAGCCGGTGGCGGAATGAACACGCCTGCCGCCGAACGACCCGACTCGGCCGGACTGCTCGGCGACGTCCAGCAACCCTGGACGGCCAGCACACCGGCCGGGATCGGAAACCCCAGCGCACAAGGCGAAACCCCACCGAGCACGTCAACCGAGTGGTCCCCTGCGAAGAACCCGGAGACTCAAAGCCCCGGCATGCCCATGGTCCCACCGGGCGGAGCCGGTGGCGGAATGAACACACCCACCGCCGAACGACCCGACTCAGCCGGACTCCTCGGCGACGTCCAGCAACCCTGGACGGCCAGCACACCGGCCGGCATCGGAAACCCCAGCGCACAAGGCGAAACCCCACCCGCCGAAACCGCCAGCTGGGCGCAGACGCCAGGCATGCCGATCGTCCCGCCGAACAGCGCGGGCAGCACGGCAAACACGCCCGCCGCCGAACGACCCGACTCGGCCGAACTCCTCGGCGACATCCAACAACCCTGGACAGCCACCGCACCGATCGGCGTCGAAAACCCCGCCACACAAGGAGAAACCCCACCCGCCGAAATCGCTCCCTGGTCCACTGTGGATTCTCCGCCGAAACCGCAGCGCCCAGACCGGACCGAATCGCGCACCGCCCCGGCGAACACCGGCTGGGGCACCGCGACCCCCGCCGACGAAGGCGACCTCGTCCGAATCGCCGTGGTCCAGCCCCTCGACACCGAGGACACCTCGGCCTGGGACGTCGGCACCGCCGAATTCCTGCCCGCTCTCCTGCCGGTCGCCGCCCCGGCAGACGACCGGGCGCAGGAAATCACCACCGATTTCGTCCAGCGCAGCGACGAACCGTGGCGCCCCGACGAGACCCCCGCGCTCGGCACCTACCAGCGAGTCCGCGGCGGCCCCGCCGAGATCGTCCCCGACGAGCTGCCCACCTGCGGCGACGCTCCGGAACCGCTGGAGCCCGAAGCGGACACCGCAGAAGAAGAGCCCGAGGAAGAAGAGGAACGCACCATGGCCGACCTGCTCCGGCAGGACGATTCGGCCTGGGGCAAGCCTGCCCAGCGCAGCACTCCGGGGGTCCTCGAATGAGCACGGAAACCGTGAAGCGGGGCCCGCGCGCAGCGGGCCCGGAAATGCCCGACGGGCAAGAGGAACTGCAGGAACCGCCAGTCATGGCGGAACCGGCGGCGCGCGATTTCAACTCGCTGCTGATGATGCTGCCGATGGCCATCGGCTCGCTGGTGATGGTGCTGGCGTTCTCCGGGGTCGCGGGCAGTTCGCCGTTCACCTACGTGATCGGCGGCGGCATGGGCGTGTCGATGATCGCGATGAGCCTCGGGCAGCTGTCGCGCGCCGCCGCCGAGCGCAAGCGCAAGATGCAGGCCGAGCGGCGGGACTACCTGCGCTACATCGGCCAGGTCCGGGAGCGGGCCCGGTCGACCGCGGAGGACCAGCGGCTCGCGGTGGCCTGGAACAACCCGGCGCCGGATTCGCTGTGGTCGCTCGCGATGGGGCCGCGGCTGTGGGAACGCCGGATCAGCCACGAGGACTTCGCGCGGGTGCGGATCGGGCTGGGCACGCAGCAGTCGGCGCTGGAGCTGGTGCCGCCGGTGACCAAGCCGATCGAGGACCTCGAACCGCTGTCGGCGATCTCGCTGCGCCGGTTCACCGAGACCTACCGCACGCTGTCCGGGATCCCGACCGCGGTGGGGCTGCGGAGCTTCACCAGCGTCGAGTTCGACGGCGATCCGGAAGCGGCCGTCGGGCTGGTCCGGGCGATGCTCGCGCAGCTGGTCGCCTTCCACTCGCCGGACGAACTGCGGCTCGCGGTGCTCACCACCGAAGCCGCGCAGGCGCAGTGGGACTGGGTGAAGTGGCTGCCGCACAACAACCATCCGACCCTGCGCGACGCGGCAGGCCCGCTGCGGCTGCTCGCCGCCGACCACGACGAGCTGATGGACCTCCTCGGCCCGGACGTCGCCGATCGGGACGACCACGACAAGACCGTCGGGCCGACGACGACCGAGCCGTTCGTGGTGATCGTGGCGCATCTGGCGACGATCCCGGAGTCGTCGCGGCTGGTCGGCGCGGGCCTGCGCAACGTGGTCCTGCTGGACGTCACCGGAGCGCTCCCCGGCGGTCCCAAGGTGCTCCGGCTGACCACAAAGGACGGTCTGGTCGAGTTCCCGGCGGGCAGCGGCGTGGGGTCGGCGACGCGGGACGAGCTGTCGGTGACCCAGGTCGAGGGACTGGCCCGGCTGCTCGCGCCCAAGCGGACCAGCGGCACCCTCGAAATAGCCGACCAGCCGCTGGAAAGCGACTTCGGGCTGACCGCGCTGCTGGGCATCAAGGACGTGCACACCTTCGACGTCCCGGCGCAGTGGCGGCCGCGGGCGGCGCAGCGGGCCCGGATGTCGGTGCCGATCGGCGTGACCGAGGACGGCGAGATCGTCGAGCTGGACCTGAAGGAATCCGCGCAGGGCGGAATGGGCCCGCACGGGATGCTGATCGGCGCGACCGGGTCGGGCAAGTCGGAGCTGCTGCGGACGCTCGTGCTCGGGCTGGCCGCGACGCATTCGTCCGAGATCCTCAACTTCGTGCTCGTCGACTTCAAGGGCGGCGCGACGTTCCTCGGCATGGACCGGCTGCCGCACACCTCGGCGACGATCACCAACCTCGCCGACGAACTGCCGCTGGTCGACCGCATGCAGGACTCGCTCAACGGCGAAATGGTGCGGCGGCAGGAACAACTGCGCGCGAGCGGCTACCCGTCGCTGTACGAATACGAAAAGGCGCGCGCGGCCGGCGAGCAGCTGGCTCCGATGCCGACGCTGTTCCTGGTGGTGGACGAGTTCTCCGAACTGCTGAGCGCGAAGCCGGAGTTCATGGAGCTGTTCGTCTCCGTCGGACGGCTGGGCCGAAGCCTCGGCGTGCACCTGCTGCTCGCCTCGCAGCGGCTCGACGAAGGCCGCATCCACCGCGTCGAGGGCCACCTGTCCTACCGGATCGCGCTGCGCACCTTCTCCTCGATGGAGTCCCGCAGTGTGATCGGCGCGGGCAGCGCCTACGAGCTGCCGCCGGAACCGGGCAACGGCTACCTGAAGATCGACACCACGAACCTGGTGCGGTTCAAGGCCGCTTACGTCTCCGGTCCGGTTCCCGCGGGCAACGGCGAGAACTCCGCGGTGGCGGCGGCGCGAGCCAGCCGGGAGGTCGTCCCGTTCCGCACCGAGGCCCATCCGGCGAAGCTGATCATCCGCGACGACGAACCGGAACCGGCCGAGAAGCAGTCCGATGTGGACGCTCTGGAGGCGGCCGTGCCGGGCGGGCCGACGCTCGCCGACGCGTTCATCGACCGGCTGACCGGCGCGGGCCCGGCGGCGCGCCAGGTGTGGCTGCCGCCGCTGGCCGAATCGCCGAGCCTGGACTCGCTGCTGCCGAGCGTCACGCCGGACCCGGTGCGCGGCATGGCGGTGCAGGACCCGGCGCACTGGGGCAGGCTCCGGGTGCCGATGGGGATGATCGACCGGCCGTTCGAGCAGGTCCGCGAGCTGCTGACGGCGGACCTGTCCTCGGCGGCCGGGCACGTCGCGGTGGTCGGCGGGCCCAAGACCGGCAAGTCGACCCTGCTGCGCACCCTCGTGCTGGCGCTGGCGATGACGCACACCCCGCGGGAGGTCCAGTTCTACGGGCTGGACTTCGGCGGCGGCGGGATCATGTCGCTGTCCGGGCTGCCGCACGTCGGTTCGGTCGCCACCCGGCTCGAACGCGACCGCGTCGTGCGGACCATCGAGGAGATCTCGCAGGTCATGGAGGGCCGCGAAACGCTGTTCTCCGAGCACGGCATCGAATCCATGGACGCCTACCGCGCGTTGCGCCGCAGCGGCCAGGTCGAGGATCCGTTCGGCGACGTGTTCCTGGTGGTCGACGGCTGGTACAGCCTCAAGAACGACTACAGCGACCTGGAGCAGAAGATCGGCGAGCTGGCCTCGCGCGGGCTGTCCTTCGGGGTGCACGTGGTGATCGGCGCGACCCGCTGGTCGGAGATCCGCCCGTATCTGCGCGACCTGCTGCAGACCCGGTTCGAACTGCGCCTCGGCGACCCGATGGAGTCGGAAATCGGCTCGCGCAAAGCGAAAACGGTGCCGAACCAGCCGGGCCGCGGCCTGACCCCGGACGGCTTGCACTTCCTCGCCGGGCTGCCGCGGATGGACGGCAGCGGCAACACCGACGACCTCGCCGCGGCGGCCAAGGCGGTCGCCGAAGAGGTCCATCTGTTCTGGCCGGGAGCCCCGGCGCCGTCGGTGCGGCTGCTGCCCGCGAAACTGCCGATGGCGCAGCTTCCCCCGCCGGACGGCGACCTGCGGGTCGCCCTCGGCCAGGACGAGCAGCGGCTGCTGCCGGTGTGGCACGATTTCGCGGCGACCCCGCACCTGCTTGCCTTCGGAGACAACGAAACCGGCAAGACCAACCTGCTGCGGGTCGTGCTGCGTTCGGTGCTGGCGCGTTACTCGCCGAGCGAGGCGAAGATCGTGCTGGCCGACCCGAGCCGCCAGCTGGACGTCGAAGTGCCCGAGGCATACCGCGTCGGGTACGCGACCACCACGGAGGCGCTGCAGGAACTGGCGCAGCAAGCCAGCGTGTCGCTCACTCCGCGGGTACCGGACCAGACCATCACCGCGGACCGGCTCAAGCGCCGCGACTGGTGGACCGGCCCGCGGCTGTTCTTCGTGGTCGACGACTACCAGCTGCTCACCAGCGGCATGGGCTCGCCGCTGGAACCGCTGTTGTCGTTGCTGTCGCAGGGTTCCTACATCGGCTTCCACCTGATCCTCAGCCGCAGCACCTCGGGTGCGATGCGCGCGCTGAGCGATTCGGTGGTCCGCCGGATCTGGGAACTCGGCAGCCCGGGCGTGGTGTTCTCCTACCCCAAGGAGGAGGGCAAATTCCTCGGCGAGGCCGCGCCGCGCCAGCTGCCTTCCGGGCGCGCGCAGCTGGTCACCCGCCGGGGCGTGAAGCTCGTGCAGACCGCGATCGCGGAGGAAGAACGGACCGGCGAGGGCTGGTCCCCGCTCGCGACGACCGAAAGGGGCGTGCGATGACCGCGTCGACCGGCGAACTGTGCCGGATCACCGTGTACGGGCCGCAGGGCCGGGCGGATCTGGCGGTGCCGATGTCCGTCCCGTTGACCAGCCTGCTGCCGGTGCTGCTGGAGCACACCGGCGGCCGCGAGGACCTCGGCGACGCCTGGGTGTTGCAGCGGCTCGGCGAGGAGCCCCTGGACGCTTCGGGCACGCCGGAGTCGCTGGACTGGAAGGAGGGCGAGGAATTCCACCTGCGCCCTCGCGCGGATCCGTTGCCGGAGCTGGATTTCGACGACATCGCGGACGGGATGGCCACTGCGGTGAGCCGGCATCCCGGCCGCTGGCGGCCGGAGTTCAATCGCGGTCTGTTCCTCGGGTTCGCGATCTTCTCGCTCGTGGTGCTCGCCAAGGTGCTGCTCTACCCGGGTTCGGCCGGGCTGACCGCGATCGGCGGCGGCGTGGTGTCGCTCGGGCTGCTCGTCGCGGCCGTGGCGACCGGGGTGCGCTCGGAGGACAAGGCGCTGCTGACGTTGCTCGGGCTCGGCGGCTGCGCGTTCGCGTTCCTCGCGGGCGCGGTGGCGGTGGACGGGCTCGCTCCGGCGTTCGACCTCCAGGGCGCGCCGATCTTGACCGGCTGCCTCGCCTTCGCGCTGGCCGGCGGCATCGTGCTCGGCGGACGGGCCGCGTGGTCGCACGCCATCCCGTTCGTGCCGTTCGGCGCGGTCGTCGCGACCGGACTGGCCGGGGCGCTCTCGCTGTGGCTGCACCTCGGCGCCGGGTTCACCACCGAACAGGCGGCCGGGCTGGTGTCGTTCGTGCTGGTCGGGCTGATGGTGTTCGCGCCGCGGATCGGCATCCGGTTCGCCCGCATCCGCGGTCCGCAGCTGCCGCGTTCGGCCGGCGAACTGCAATACGACATCGAGCCGATGCCAGCCGCGCAGATGGTGCACCAGACCGGGTACGCCGACGGCTACCTCACCATCGCCTGCCTCGCCGCCACAGCGGTTTTCGTCGGCTGTTTCCCGTTCCTGGTCGGCCACGGGCTGTTCCCGGCCATCCTCGGCGGGTTGGTGTCGGCAGCGGTGCTGATGCGTTCGCGGGCGCTGCTGGGCGCGTGGCAGCGAATCCCGCTCGCCGCTGCTGGCGCGATCGGCCTGGTGCTGCTCGGGCTGTCGCTGATCCAGCCGCTGCCCACGCCGTGGCGAGGCGCTTGTCTCGCCGGGTTGTGCCTGGTGTTCTTCCTGCTCCTGCTGGCGATGCTGCGCCCGCCGCCGCGCCGGCTGCTGCCGATCTGGGGACATCTGGCGAACTGGCTGGAAACGCTGAGCGCGGTGGCGATGATCCCGGTCCTGCTGCAGCTGTTCGGCGTCTACGCGTGGGCCGTCGGCCTCACCGAATAAGGGAAGGAGAGCCGCCATGGTGCAGACGCAGAAGGACCACGTCGAGGCGTATTCGTTCCTGATCGGGCGAATGACCTCGGCGCTGGTGCTCGGCGACGCGAGCCACCTCGACGTGCCCGCCCGGCGCGCCTGGGTCGGCCTGCTGGTCGGGCTCGTCCTCGGACTGCTGATCGCGGTCGGGTTCTTCGTGTACGGGCTGATCGCGCACCACACCGGCGGGGCGGCGCCCGCCGCCCGTGTCGTTCGCGCCTGAGCGGAAGGAGGGCAGCCATGGAACTCTCGCTGATCCGGCGTGGCGATTCGGGCGCCGCGCTCGAAAAGAAGACCGTGGGCAACGCGCTGGTGGTGCACCTCGCGGAGGGGATGACCGGCGAGGCGCAGTCGCTCGCGCTCGGCGTCGCCGCCGATCCCGACCACGATCTGGTGGTCGTCGACCTGCCGGTGGATTCCCCGATCTCGATGTGGGAATCGGTGGCCAAGGCGCTGCCCCGGCGCCGCCGCGGGGTGCGGCTGGTGATCGGCGGCCGTTCGCGCGAGACCACCGCGCTGGCCGGGCAATGGCTGGCCGAACGGATCAACCGCCCGGTGCTCGCGCCGGACGGTTCGGTGATCCCGAGCGCGGGCGGCGCGCTGTTCGTCCACGCCGGACGCGGAGGCGGCTGGGTCCGCTTCCGGCCGGGCCGCCCGCCGACCTGGGAGGCGAAGCGGTTCCCGCGCCCGGCTTGGGATTCCGGGATCGCCGCCGAGCTGACTCCGACGAGTTCGCGCGGCGTCGCCGAACCGCTGCCGGGCGGACTGTGGGTCCGTCCGGTCGGGTTCGACGCTCCCCAGCGGCACCACCGCACGGCGCTGATCTCCCGGATGCCCGCGCAGCACGACACCATGACGATCGTGCTGGGCTGCCCCGGCTGCCCGCCGCTGGCGCTGGACGACGCGGCCCGGCTGTGGGTGCAGCTGCCGGAGAAGGTCCGGGCCAAGGCGCGGTTCGTGCAGTACGGGCCGATGTCGGTGCCCGGCGAGGCCACGATCGGCCAGGCGCTGGCGGATCTGCTCGGCAAGCCGGTCGCGTTCTACGCGGGCGTGCCGGTCGGTTCGCCGCAGCTGCCGACCCTGCGGACCGTGCTGTACGACGGACGGTTCGGGTGGCGTCCGTTCACCACCGAACTCGGCTACGAACCGCGCTCGGGCGACGAAACGCCCTTGCCGGAGCTGCTTTCCCACCGCCCGCCGATTCACGGGCTCGACCAGGTCGCTCCCGCGGTGTACTGGTACTCGCCGGACGCGGTGGTCGAGGTCGTGCAGTCCGGTCTGCTGGTGCGTCCGCCGCAGGACGGTCCTTCGTCCGCCGCGGTCCGCGAGATCACTCTCGACGCCGCGGTGCACAACCTCACCTTCGACGCGGCCGACGAGGGCTCGGCGTCGCGGATGCGTTTGCTGGCTGAGGATCTGCTGGCGCGGCTGGACGAGCAGACTCGCCGGATGAGCCGGGTGCTGCCCGCGGCCGCGTTGCTGGCCGAGCGTGCCCGGCCGCGAGTGGTGGCCCGGGCGCTGGACGCGATCGAGTCCGGGCATCCGGCGCCGGTCGTGGCCGAGGCTCCTCCGGTGGCGTACCTGCCCGCCGCTCCGGCAGCGTTGGGAATCGCTGCGCCGACGGACGTTCCTGGGGCGATCGCTGCGCCTAGTCCGGTTGCCGCGCCCGCGAAGCCGGAACCTCCGGCCGCTCCCCTGGCCAAGGTCTCCGCCGCGCCTCCGGCGGCGAAGCCGATCACGCACCTCGCTCCCGCTGACGTCGCCCCGGCGAAGCCCGTCGAACCGCCCGTCGCCAAACCCGCGATCCCGGTTGCGGAGAAGCTGCCGACTTCGTCCGCTCCGACGGCCGCCTCGGTGTCCGCTCCGGTGTCCACAACGGTGTCCGCTTCGGACAAGCCGGAGCCCGCTCCGAAACCGGCGAAAGCTCCGGCAGAGCTGCGCTTCCAGGAAACCCCTGGTGCGGAAGCGACCGCGCTGCTGCCCAAACGCGGCGCGGACAAGGAACGCCAATGGCTGCGCAAATCGCTCGGCGCGGAATACGGCCTGATGTCGAACACTGTCGCGCGGATCCTGTCCGAGCACCCGGGATTCCAAGGCGTGCTGTCGACGTCGTCCTCAGCGGAGGTGCTGACCGACGCCGTGGCCGTGCAGCTTTACCTGTCCCCCAAGGGTTCGACGATCGACGCGGGCCTGCGACGCGGCGCGAACGGTCCGCACGTGCCGGTCGCCCGGTGCGTCGTCGCCGGTCTGAGCCGGCTGCCCTCGCACCGCGGTCCGGCCACCTTCGCCACCGAGCTGCCGCCTTCGGCGTGGCCGCTGCTGGACGGGCGGAAAGTGCTCACCGAATGGGGTTTCCTCAACGCACTGACGCACCCGTCGTCCACTGTAGACGGCGAAACGGACGTGCTGGTGTGGTCGATCACCGGACGGCGCACCAAATTGCTGGAACCGGCCGAGGGCGGCGTCGAGAACCGGGTGCTGTTCGTGCCGGGGACCAGTTTCAAGGTGCTGGAAACGCGCGAACCGGCCGCGGGCGCGCGCGGCGCGGTGCTGCTGCGGGAGCTGACCGCGAGCGAGATCGACGAGACCGGCCGGGTCGCCGGAGACCGGGCGTCGCTGGACGAGCTGGCTTCGAACTCGCTCCGGCAGACCGTGCGGACGTGGGCGGAAGCGGGCGAGGACCTGGTCCGGACCGTGATGGACGAGCAGGCGGCGGAGCGGTTCGGGGCGCTCCCCGGCCTGGCCTGAGCAGGGAGAGGCGGAGACGATGAACCGACAGCTGCTCGTGGTCGGCGGCGACCGGCCGGGTGCGTTCGGCACCATCGGCGCGGCGCTGGCGCAGGCGCAGCCGGGGGCGACGATCAGCGTGCATCCGGGCCGGTACGAGGAAAACCTCGTGGTGGACCGGATGGTGTCGCTGGTGGCCGAACAGGGCGCGGGCACCGTGGAAATCGTGGCGGACACCGGGAGCGTGCTCGTCGCGAACGCCGAAGCGGTGCAGCTGAGCGGGTTCGTCCTGACCGGCGTCGACGACCAGCTGGTCACGGTGGACGTGGTCCGCGGCGAAGCGGCGCTGGACGGCTGCCGGGTGTCCGGGGCTTCGTGGGCGACGCTGCTGGCCCGGCTGGAGGGTTCGCTCGCGCTGCGGGGCTGCACGGTGACCAGCACCGGCGGCGCGGGGGTCGTGATCGCCTCGCCGGTGCAATCGGCCATTGAGGACACTGAGATCGTCGAGGCCGCGTCGTCCGGGGTGGTGGTGGCCGAGACCGGTTCGGTGGTCCTGCGCCGCTGTGTGGTGCGGGGCGCGGCGGGCAACGGGGTGTGCGTCAACGGCGAAGCGGTCGCGATTGTCGAGCAGTGCGAGATCGTCGGCGCGCAGAAACCGGCGATGGTCGTGGAACAGCAGGGGCGCGCGACGATCACCGGGCTGACCGTGCGGGACAGCGCGAACGTCGACCTGTACGTGACCAGCAAGGGCCGGGTTTCCGTAGCGTCGTCGCAGTTCCGGTCGGCGCCCATGCAGGCCGCGCACATCGCCGCGTCCGCCGAACCGCTGCTGCGCGAGTGCGTGTTCGCCGGGGCTGGCGCGAACGCGGTGCAGGCCACCGGGACGTCGGCTCCGCAGTTCGTGGACTGCACCTTTGAGGGATCACCGGTCACGATCCTGGTCGACGACCAGGCACGGCCCCGGTTCGAACGTGCAACCGTGCGGGGCTCGACACACACCGCGATGTCGGTTAGCGCCGAATCCGCGGTTACTGTCGGCGGGCTGCGGATGACGCCGGACAGCGGCGTCGGGATCGTCCTCTCCGGACAGTCCGCTTTGGACTTAGCCGACGCTTCCATCGACACTGGCAGGGAAATCGGGGTGCAGGTCACCGAGGATGCCCGGTTGACGGCGAGCGACCTGCGGGTCGATTCGTCGGCGGGCAAAGCGGTCTCGTTCGCCGCCAGCGCGCCGTCCTCGGCGAAGTCCGTGCAGGTGCGCGGCGGCGGCCTGCACATTTCCGGCCCCGCGGACATTTCCTTGCAGGACTGCGAGATCATCGATTCCACAGTGGACGGCATCACCGTCGCCGCGGGTTCGGCGCTGACCGCTTCCCGCTGCCGGGTGCGCAATGCGCGCGGAAACGGCGTGTACGTCGCGGCTCGGGCATCGTTCACCGAATGCGAGATCCTCGGCGCGGGCGAGGACGGCTTCCACGTCGAAACCACCGAGCCGGTCAGCATCCGCGACTGCGTGGTCAACGACGCCTCGGGCGAACTCGTGAGCGGCGAGCACGCGGATGTGGACAATCTGCTCACCGATTCCGCCCGGTCCGCCGAGCCGGTGCCCGCCGGTCCGCCCGCCGGCTTCGCGGCGGCCGAGCAGACCGTGAGCGAGGCGGCGGGCGAGGTGCTCGAAGGCCCGCTCGGCGACCTGGAGGCGCTGGTCGGGCTCGCCGGGGTGAAGAAGGAAGTCACCGGCCTGATCAACCTGATCAAGATGTCCCAGATGCGCGAGCGGATGGGGCTGCCGATGCCGCCGATGTCGCGGCACCTGGTGTTCGCGGGCCCGCCCGGCACCGGCAAGACCACCGTCGCCCGGCTGTACGGCACGGTGCTCGCCGAACTCGGCATCCTGTCCAAGGGGCACATGATCGAGGTGGCCCGCCAGGACCTGGTCGGGCAGTACATCGGGTCCACCGCGATCAAGACCACCGAGGTCGTGGAGAAGGCCGTCGGCGGGGTGCTGTTCATCGACGAGGCGTACACGCTGAGCGCGCCGACCGGCGGGTCCGGCCCGGACTTCGGGCAGGAGGCCATCGACGCGCTGATGAAGATCATGGAGGACCAGCGCGATTCGCTGGTGGTGATCGTCGCGGGCTACTCCGAGCAGATGGAGCAGTTCCTGCAGTCGAACCCCGGCCTCGCGTCGCGGTTCACCCGCACCATCGAATTCCCGAACTACAGCGTCGACGAGCTGGTCACCATCACCACCGGACTGACCCGCAAGCACTACTACGAAATGACCGACGACGCGCTGGCCGCGCTGCGCGAGTATTTCGAGCGGGTGCCGAAGAACTCGACGTTCGGCAACGGCCGCGTCGCGCGCAAGCTGTTCGAGGCGATGGTGAACAACCAGGCGTCGCGGCTCGCCCTGCACCCGCCGTCCAAGGACATCGAACTGAACCGCCTCACCGCCGACGATCTGCAGGCGGAGCTGGCGCAACTGCCTTCCGCGGCGAAGCCGGCGGTTTCGGTCGCCGCCGATCCGGCCGCCGCGGTTTCGGCCAGCACGGGCTGGAAACGCCTCAGCGGCCTGGTCGGCCAGAAACCGGTGCGGGAGAACGCCGAACGGCTGCTGCTCAAACTCGGCAGGCTCACCCACGAACGGCAGCCGCTCGGACACCAGGCGAACCTGGTGATCAGCGGCAAACGCGGCACCGGACGATCGGAGTACGCGAAGCTGTACGCGCAGATCCTTTCCGAATTCGGCATGGCCCCGATGGGACAGCTGGTGCGCCGCAACCTCGCCGACGAGCTGTCGCCGCAATGGCCGGGCCAAGCCGAACACCTGGTGCGAGCCGCGGTGGAGGACGCGTCCGGCGGCACCCTGGTCGTCGACCTGGACGGAGACTGGGACACTTCGCCGCACACGCCCGGCATCGAAGCGCTGGAAGCCCTGTCCGAAATGATCGCCCGGCGGCCAGCCGATCCGGTCGTGGTGTTCACCGGCGAAAGCAACCGCGTCGGCGAACTGCTCGCCCAACTGCCCACCCTGCGCGACGCTTTGCCCTACGGCTGGCAACTCGGCGAGTACACAGTGGACGAACTCGCCGAGATCGCCGTGCGCTTGCTGGTGCGGCGCGGCCACGAGGTGCCCGACGACGTCCGTGACGCACTCGCGCACGAGCTTTCCGCAGCCTCCGACCACACCGCCTACGCCGCGCACGAACTCGCCCGCACGCTCTCGGCCGCCGCCGCGTCCCGCACGCTCGCCGCCGCCGACCTGCGCGGCATCCGCCCGCCCGACACCGGCGCCCTGGCCCTCGGCCCAGGCCTGGCTTCGGTCGGCTGACCCCGGGAGGAAG
Organism: Amycolatopsis sp. NPDC054798; assembly: GCF_053611505.1. NCBI lineage: Bacteria > Bacillati > Actinomycetota > Actinomycetes > Pseudonocardiales > Pseudonocardiaceae > Amycolatopsis > Amycolatopsis sp. NPDC054798. The sequence continues at coordinate 50,037 of NZ_JBSHAM010000002.1, forward strand.
ACCATGAGTTCGCACCACGAAAAAATGCTCGAGGACGCGATGGCCGCCTACCAGCACCAGCGCGACCACTTCGACCAAACCCGCCGCGACGTCGAAACCGCCGCCAGCACCGTCACTTCCGCCCGCCGCGAGGTGACCGCGACCGTCGGCCGCACCGGCGAACTGACCGAACTTTCCTTCCCCACCAGCGCCTACAAGCGGATGGCCCCGGCGGAACTGGCCTCGGTGATCGTGCAGACCGTCTCCGCCGCCCGGCAGAAATCCGTCGCCGCGGCTGCGGAGCTGATGGCCCCGATGCTGCCGCCGGGCATCTCCGCGCACGATCTGATGAGCGGAAAAGTGGATGTCAACGCCCTGTTCTCGGCGCGAGTGCCGGGATTCGACGAAGGGACCCTGCCGTGACCGACCAGTTTTTCGTCGACGCCGACGGATTGGACGGCGGCCGCGACGGCTTCGACGGCAAGAGCGCCGAACTGCGCACGCTGGCCCAGCGGGTGCAGAGCCTGGCGAACCCCGGCCGGATCCAGGACGCGGCCGGGAACGACAAGAACGGCAACGAGTTCTCCAAAACGCACATCCAGTCGGCGGCCGAGATCTACAACGGCATCAACGCCTGGGCGCTGGCGGTGGAAGCGACCCGCGACGCGATCGCCGACATGGCCACGTCGTTCCGCGAAGCCGACCAGGGCGCCTACGACGGGTCGAACGCCCTGTTCAAGAACTTCACCGACTTGAACGGAAAGATCCACAAGGCCGATCCCGGCGGCACCGAGCCGCCGACCGAATACCGGCGCGGTGTGCGCATGCAGGGCAAACTGCTCGGCAAAGACCCCGAAGCCGAGGACGGCGGCGGCTGGACCGCGGCCAAGAGCATCCGGGCGCGGATCCCGGACCGCGGCGAAGAACCCCTGCCGTCGAAGCCGGGCGAGGAGCCGCAGCGGTTGCGGCGCATGGCGGTTGAGCGTCCCGTGCGCGGTGCGGTTCAGCACAAGGTCGTGACCCCGCTGCAGCCGACCGAGTCGACAGTCTTCGTCCGCTCGGAAGAACCGGCTCATGCGATCGAGGACAGGATGGAGACCCCCGAGGGCGAGGTCACCGCCCCGACGCGGCCGCGGGAGGTCTGGGTGCCCGCGGTGAAGGGCGAAACCGCTGGCTGGGCTCCGACGAAATCGATCCCCGCCGAGCCTCCTGTCATCCCGGAAGAACCCGTTTCCTGATTCTTTCCTGCTCTGCGCAAGGAGGTGACCCCGCGATGAGCCTCATGGTGGACCCCAGCCTGAACTGGGTGTTCTACATCATCGCGGGCGACGCCTGGCCGCAGGGCGACGAGGACAAGGCCCGCGAACTGGCCGCCGAATGGGACGAGGTCGCGCAGCAGATTTCCGCCGCCGGCACCGGTTTCAGCCAGTTGGCGGAACAAGTGGTCGCCAACGTCGGCGGCGACGTCGCGACCAATTTCGCCGACTACGCCAACAAACTCAGCACCATGGGCGCCGGTTTCTCCTACCGGGCCCAGCAGCAGGCCGCCGCCCTGCGCGAATACGCGCTGAATGTGGAGAACGCCAAGTACGGCATTCTCATCTCCATCGCCGTGACCGCCGCGGATCTGATCTGGGCGATGACGAACCCGTTCACCGCCCCGCTGATCCCCGGGATCTGGGCCGCCGGGCGGACCGCGGTGATGCAGATCGAACGCTCGCTGATGTCGCGGCTGATGAGCCTGCTGTCGAGGGTCGCGCGAGAGGCCGCGCAGGAAGCCGCGGAAGAGGCGGCCGAGGAAATGCTGGCCGAGTTCATCCAGATCGCGCAGGGGAACCGGGACGGCTTCGACTGGAAACAGATCGGCCAGAACGCCGCGCTGGGCGCGATCGGCGGCGCGTTCGCGGCGGGCGCGCACAGCGGTTTGGGAAAGTGGGGCCACAACGTCTTCGGCGCGGCCGGGGTGGAAGCGGCGACCGAGGTGGTCGTCGGCCTGTCCGGGGCCGGGCTCTTCGGCGGTGATCTGGACAGCCTGGGATGGGGCGCGCTGAACGGCGGGCTGAGCGGTGCCGCCACGCACGGCGCGCACCACGCGGGCCAGAACCTGCACGACAAACTCACCGGCGGCGGGAAGGACGGCGGCGGTGAGGGGCGGGGTCCGAACGATCCCGGCGGGGGCGGCGGGAATGGGAACATCAAGGTGGATCCGGTCAACGGGCCTGATGCGCCTGGCGGGTCCCGTGGTTCCGGTGGTTCTGATGGCGTCGGCGGCTCCGGCGGAGTTGGCGGGTCCGGCGGTTCCAGCGGCTCTGGTGGGTCCGGCGGCGTTGGCCCCCATGGTTCCAGTGGCTCTGGTGGCTCCAACGGCACTGGCGGCTCCGGCGGCGTCAGTGGTCCTGGTAGCTCCGGCGGCGCTGGCGGTTCCCATGGATCCGGCGGCCCCAATGGGTCCAGCGGCGCCGGTCCCGATGGCTCCAGCGGCTCTGGTGGCTCCCATGACTCCGGCGGGTCCGGCACGAATGCCCCACCCCGCGACGGCCAGACCAACTCCCACTCGCCCGGCAGCAACTCCACCGCCCCGGGCAACCAGCCCCCGGCGAACAACTCGACCGGCAACTCCTCTTCACCGGGCAGCTCCCCCTCGACGGGCAACCCCACCTCGACGGGCGGCTCGAACTCCCCCGACGGCTCGACGAACGGCAGCTCCTCAACCGGCAGTCCGAACTCCGCGAGCAACTCCCCCTCAACCAGCGGCCCGAACTCCGCAAGCAACTCCCCCTCAGCCAACGGCTCCAACTCCGCCTCCGGACCGAACTCCGCGAGCGGCCCCGACGCGACCACCAGCCCCGGCTCCGCGACCGGCTCGCACTCGACGAGCGGCAGCACCCCCACCGGCGACCAAAACCCCGCAAACAACTCAAGTTCGGCGAACAGTCCCGCCCCCGCGAACAACCCGCAGTCAACCGGCGGCGCCAACTCCCCAGACAGCAACTCCGCGGGCAGCCCGACCTCGGCGAACCCCTCCGCCCCCGCAGGCAACCCGAACACGCCCGTCAGCAACGACTCACCCCACGACGCCACCTCCGCCAGCAACAACACCCCCGCTGGCAACTCCGATCACCAGACCAGCCAAGCCGACAGCGCCAACCACAACGCCCCAGCCACCGATTCGCACAACCCCGCAGCCAATCCCGGCACCGCGAACCAGCCCGGGACCGCCAACCCGCCCGGCGTTCAGAACTCGATCCCGCCAGCCACCAGCAACCAAAGTGCCAACCCCGGCGCCGTCACCGGCAATCAGGGAGCCAACCCGGCCACGAATCCCCAAGCCAACCCAGGCTCCGGCCCCACGCCCCAGCCGGGCACGAACTCCAACCCTGCCCCCGGAACGAATCCCCACCCGGGCCCCGCCACCCAAGGCACCGACCACACTGCCCCGCCCCCGTCCACACCGAACTCCGTCAAGACCGAAACCTCCGCCCCGCCCGACACCGTCAGGCCGCAAAACGCGACCCCAGCACCGTCAACGCCGGACGCCGTCAAAACCGCAACCCCACCAACCAGTTCCATCCCCGCCAACCCGAACGTCCAGCCCCTCACTCCACCCGGCGACCCCCTCGCGACCAGCGGCAACCACGCACCCACCCCGCAGCACGACACCGGCCTCCCCGGCTTCAACGGCAACCAGAGCGCACACCCCGCAACCCACCCCGGCCCGGTCAACGTCTCCTCGAACCCGACGAGCCAGCCCACCGCCCCGAACCCGTCCAACCCAGCATCCGCGACGAACGGCACCATCTCCCCGAACCCGTCGCCCGGCCCGAACGCGACCCCCGGGACCACCCCGCCTCCCGACTCCGTCCGCACCCCGAACACCAACCAGCCCCCGACGACCACCGGCCCCGCCACCACCCCCAGCCCGAACCCGAACACCTCTGCCTCGACGAACCCGGCCGCCACCCCGGAGTCCAAACCGGTACCGCCGCCGACGTCGGCCAGCGTCAAAGGCATCGACTCCACCCCGGGCCCCGCCCCGAAAACCACCGTCGACGGCCCCGCACCGACCCCGTCGCACGCCTCGAACACCCCTCTCACCGCACCCGCCAGTCCCAGCCCGACGACGGACGGTCCAAGTCCCGACCAGAGCACCATCCCGAGCCCAGCCGCCAGCCCGACCACCAACCCCGCCGCCAACTCGAGCCCGGCCATCAAGCCCAACCCGGCCACTACCCCAGCCGCCAGCCCGAACCCGGAAACCGGCCCGGCCCAGGACCAAGCCGCCCACCCCCCTGCTGACGGCCCGAACCCGAAGCCAGGCCCAAACCTCAACAGTGCCCCCGGCTCGAACCGGAACCTTTCGGCCAAGTCCGGCCCGAGCCCGACGTCGAACCCCAGCCCGTCCCCCGCCGCCAGTCCGAAACCCGCCCCCGGGCCAACCGCGGGCAACCCCGCCTCGCCCAAGAACGACCGAACACCCGCCCCCACTCCGGCGAAGCCGATCAGCACCACCCCCACCCCGGCCCCACGCCCCGGCGACAACACCGCCCCGCCCCCGAACCGCACCCTCCACACCCCCGTAGCCGCGCCGAAAAAACCGGCAACCCGCACCCTCCACACCCCCGTCGCGGCCCCGAAAAAACCAACCCCCGCCCCGAACACCGGCCCAGGACCGAACGTCGGCAAGCACCCCCCGGTCACCGGCGGCAAAGCCGACTTCGCCCAGCACCACAAGAACTTCAAATACACCGTCGTCCACGAAACCGGGATCATCGGCGACCTCGGCGCCCGCAACGAAAACAACCAGAACAGCATCGGCGTGGTAGCCACCGTCGCCGCCACTCCGGACGACAACCTCCAAACTATCGCCGAGAAGTACTCCACCGGCTTCAGCGGGAACTCCTCCGACGGACGCTTCGCCCTGGTCATCGGAGTCAACGGCACCCCAGGCTCAGAACAAGCCATCAACCAGAAAATCCAGCAATTCCAGAACACCTGGGACAACCGTTTCCCGGTGGCGATCATCGGATTCACCTGGAAACACCCCAGCAACCCGGTCATCGACCAGAAGACCATCCCCTACGGCGGCATCCGCGAAACGATCGCCCGCAACCCGGTCACCGAAAGGCTCACCGCGCAAATCCGCGAAGCCGGCGGCGACAACGAGGTCTACCTGCACACCGGAGACGCCGACGTCCATTCCCTCACCACCCGCACCGGCCCGCTTTTCGACGCGGCCGACACCGCGGTGCAGCAGAACCCCGAGGGCCCGCCCGAGCTGATCAGCGGGGGTTATCACGTCCGCCCGGACGACGGGGACCTCGCCAACCGGGCCGCGCAGCTGGATCTCGACGTCCGGCAGGCGCTCGCCGGAGTCGATTCCCGGGCGGTCTATTTCCCGGAGCCGAACACCTTCGTCCGGATGCCGGGCAACAAACTCGAGAACGACGCTACTTTCGGCACCAAGAACCCGAACACCGGCAATTTCGATTACGGGGCCAAAGAAGGCCAGGGCCTCGCCGATTCGGTCCTGGCACAGCGCAATCCGAGCTGGCAATACAGCGATCACCCGACCGCGATCGCGAAATTCACCGCCGACCTCGCCATCCAGACCGACGGCTCGCGCATCGCCAGCAAACTCGGCACCGACCCCAACGGCATCACCGCGCTCACCCAGAGCCATGCCAACGAGACAACCTGGTCCGACCAGATCGGCCATTACCTCGGCAACCACACGACCCTCGACCCGAATCTGGCGAAGATCGCCGCGAAAGCCGCGTTCCACGGGATCACGGCGAGCGGGCCGACGCCGAACCGGCCAGAGGTGTTCTCCGACGTCATCGCGAACCTGCCCAAGAACGAGCGTGCTTCGCTGGTCAAGGGCATGAAGGAGAACGTCGAGGACGGCAAGAAGCTCGCCGGCCTGACCCTCGCCACCCGCCAAGCCCTCGTCGACAACCTCAGCGGCAGCCGTCCGCAGAACACGCAGACTCCTGCCGCCGCGCCCCGCAACACCGGTCCCGCGAAGCCGGAACCGAAGCCGGACCGGGCGAAAACGCTTCCGGGGCCCCAGGACTGGAACGGACGTCGCGACGGAGCGCCGGTCACGAGGTTCTCCTCGGAGCGGTTCGACCCGATCAAGAAGATCGCCGAGCAGTTCGCCGGGAACCGCGCGGGGCTCAAGGGCGGGCAGCTCGCCGGTGCGATGGCGCACATCCGGTTCGACGTGCGCCGGTTCGAGATCGCGCCGGGCCAGTGGGTGCGCGAGCACACCATCCCGATCGACCTCACCTCGCACTCCGGCTCCGTGTCGCCTGAGCAGCGGGAACAGTTCGTCCAGGACCTGCGGGACCACCTCGACGAGTGGGTCAACCAGACCTCCCGGCTGCCCGGCGGCGACCAGCTGCACGTCCGGCTCGACGTCCGCGTCGCCGACGACATCCACCCGGACGACACCAGCTGGCAGGCCGACCCGAACCGGCGGATCCCGGTGAATCTCCACGATTCCACTGTGGACCCGGAAACCCCGGACACGAACCAGCTCAACTGGGACGTGCACGACTCGGCCTTCGGTGTCACGCACGAGCTGATGCACTTCCTCGGTCTCGGCGACGGCTACAAGAACGACGAGATGCTGTTCAACCGCGGGGACCAGCCCGGTGTGATGGGCCCGCACGCGTGGCACGATTCGCGGCTCACCCCGGGCAACCTCGACCAGCTCGAGCAGGTGTCCAACACCGCGAACATCCGCGACCACCACCTCGGCGACGCCCCGGCGCCGAACCCGCCACCACACCAGGACGACCACCGTTCAGAGCCCGAACCGGACGGCAAACCGAGCCTGCACACCCCCATCAAAGCGCCCGAACACAACCAGAACGACGCCGTCCTCGTCGCCGACGAGCAAACCGAAGAGACGCCCGACAACCGTCCCCTCTCCGAGCGGCTGCCCGAGTTCGTCCGCGACGGCAAAGCGCTCGGCTCCGTCGTCCCGGTCGATGTCCGCGGTGCCAAGGACGTCGGAACCAGCATCGAAAACCTGATCCACCGCCTGAACCCGAAACAGGAGAACCCGCCGCGGACGCACGGGATCGACGCGATCACCGAATCCTTGTCCGGCCCCGAGTTCGAGTCCTTCATGGGCGACGGCCGCAAGTCGATGGTGCGGGCGGGCGAGAAATGGTACGAGGTGCACGTCACCGCGGAGCCGGACTTCAGTTCCGTCAACGCCGACCAGATCACAAAGCTGCCCCAGCCGACCATCGGCGACGTCAAGAACGAGGTCAAGACCACCCACGCGAACCCGAACACCGACACCACCGCGAACGTCGTCGGCACCTCGTACTTCGGGTTGTTCCCGGCCGGCCCGTACGCCTCCGTCGGCGGCACCGCGCAGCTCGCCAGCCCGTCCGCGGAGCACACCGGCACCACCACCGGCACGGACCAGCGCGTGATCCGCACCGCGGGCGACATGCAACGCGCCGACGCACCGGTGACCTACCGGATCACCGTACGCACCGAAACCGGCGGCCTGGTCGGTTCCACAGTGGACGGCCAAGTCGGACTGATCCTCTCCACCGACCTGACCAACCTCAACCAGGAAAAGACCGCCGGGCCGGCGGAGCCGGAACCCGGCTGGGCCAAGAAGATCGAGTTCCTCTCCCCCGAGGCGGTCGACTTCGACGAGAACGCGCTGTTCGAGAAGGTAAGCAAAAACCTGCATCCGTCGGTGACGAAATTCGGTGCTCCGGGACGCACCTCGCTGCGGGAATTCCTCAGCCGCGGCGGCGTGCGCAGCGTGCTCGGCACCGCGATGCAAGGCAGCCCGGTGGTGTCGAACGACCTGCTCAGCCCGCACGGCGCGCACCGCGATGCCGTGCAACTGACCGCACGGCCGACGCACGTCGAGTATCTGGGCACCATCCCCGGCGACAGCGAACTGCGATTCAACGATTCCGCGGTGAACGGCGGCAGCACCACCGTCTCCTCCAAGTACGGCGGGGAGGTGAACGCGATTTTCGGCGGCGGATCCTATGTGCCCGGCGCGGTCGGCGGCGTCGGCGGGGTCAGCGGCAGCTATTCCCGGAAGGTCAACCAACAGTCCACCAGCGGCACCAGCTTCACCAACAAGTCCACAGTGAACGCGAAGGGCGACATCGGCCTGTACAAGGTGACTGTCGATCTCGACGTCACCACCTCCTCCGGGGAAAAGACGACCATCCAAGCCACTTCGTACACGCGGATGGGCTTGCCCGAGGCGAAAGCCCAGGGTCTTCCGGTCCCGAAGAACACCCCGGCGAAGTTCAAGCACGTCGGCGCGCGTTACGAACCGCCGTATCTCGCCGCGGCCATGGCGGCGGGCACGGCCCGGCCAGGATCGTTCGAACCGGCGACCAGGGTCCAGCCGCAGATCGAGAACGCGCTGCGGAACCTGCCCGGCGCGGACAAGTTCCTGCCCCGCTGGGACAAATTCCAGAGCGACAACCAAGGCTCCAGCCGCGACGTCGCCGACCGGTTCGCCAACCTGCGCAAGATCACCTCGACGTTCTCGGTCGCCTCGCTGCGGGGCAAAATGGACAGTCTGTTCACGCAAGGCGTTTCAGCGCAACTGAAGCGGCGCGGGCTGTTCACCGACGAGTACCTCAATATCACCGTCAAGGCGAAGCCAGGGCCAGGCCGTCACCTCGGCCAGGCGGACGGCCGTTCGGTCAAGAATAGCAACGAAACGAGCCCGTCGCTGACCAGCGCGACCACCACCGAGCGAGGCTGGTCGGTCGGCGTCGAGGGCCGGGTGATCGTTCCGGGCGCCACGGCGGTCGCCAGCCTCGGCATCAGCCCGACCGTGAGCCCGCTGCAGTATTCGGACACCCGGACGTGGAAGAACTCCGGCGGCCCGACGGTGACCACGACGACCGGCAAGGGCGGCAGCCCGGATTCGCAGGTGTTCGAACACGACGTCGAGTTCGAGGTCGAGATCACCAGCTACACCCGCCAGCGGCCGTGGGTGCGGCGGCTGACGCCCGGCTCGCCGTTCCGGGTCACGCCGAAGGTGTCCACTGTGGCCAAGACCGGCGACCCGGATCTGCCGCCGATCTCCGGAAAAGTCGATTTGTGGATCAACGACGGCGCCGCGCTGACGAAGGACCCGTCCGAATTCAAGCCGGGGAAACCGGGCGTCGTCTCGATGACTCCTCACGAAACCCCCAGCATCGACGACCTGCTTACCCAGCAGCAGAATCAGACGACACCGAAGTTTCTGCACGTGGAAGCGTTCGCCAACACCGAAGCCCTGCGGGACGAGGCGTTGCGTCAGCTCCAGCGCGCCGCCGGCGGTGACGCGGTACTCGGTCTGTCCGGCAGCGAAGCGCGCGCCCGCGTGGACCGGATGTTCTCGCCGGAAAACTTCCGCGGCTTGACACCGAAGCTGCTGAAGCAGGGCGGAACGGCGAACGGATTCCGTTACGAACGCCGGGTGGCCGACCGGGTGGGCGGCCTCGGCATGGGCATTTCGCTGAGCAATCCGAAGCTCGTCGCGGTCTCGGAAACCGGCGGCGGCGACCGGACGTACTCCGGCGGCTCGAAGGCCGGTTACGAAGGCACGCACAAACAATCCGTCGAGGCCAACGTCCAGCTCGGCCTCACCGTGCGGCCGACCGGCAACGACACGCACGGCCAGGGCCAGCTGTTCGGCACCGCGAAATGGAGTCCGTGGCAGCGCAGCTCCGGTTCGTCCCACGAGATCACCGCGAGCGTCGACCACACCAACCGGTCCTCTTCGGACAGTCGCACCGTGCTGGTCCAATACGACACGAAGGTCCGGCTGATCGCGGAAAGCCGCCAGGAAGGCCTGGTCAACGGGTCGATCTCGCGAGCGGGAGCGGACGTCCATCTCCCGGGTTCGGTCTTCGTGGCGATGAGCGAGGACGAGGCTCGCGCGGAAGGGCTGCTGCCGCCGGTCGAGCCGCGCACCCCGGCTCCGGGCAAGCTTTCGGCTCCACCCTTGGTCGGCGGCAAATCCAGTTCGCTCGGGTCGGCGGTGCTGGAGGACGCGCCCAACCTCACGAAGCTGGTGCAGGACGCCCGGCAGCAGCTGGGCAAGCTCGGCGGCAAGCTGCTGCCGAAGTCGGTGCTGGACGATTCGATGAACAACCTCCAGCGGACGCTCGACACCGCGTCCCCGGAGGCGGTCACGTCCCTTGTGGACAGCGCGCTGGACGGCGGCGTGTCCCTGCTGGCGCAGGATCCGGGCGTGCTCTGGACGGACAATTACCAGGTCCTGCTCAAAGCGAAGATCCTCGACACGCAGTTCCTCGACGTGAAGCACGACGGCAGCGAAGTCGATCACGTCGTCAACGCGACCCGGACGGACAAAGAGAATTCCGGGCACGGTTCGTCCTACGGCGGGCAGGTGCGCGCCGCCGGCCGCGGCCTGTTCCAGGACAGCCAGCCCAAGGTCAGCGGCTACGACGGCGCGTATCTGGGTGCCTCCGGGACCCGGGCCAAAACCGATCAGACGGTCGAGAACAAGACCACGACCACGGCGTTGACCTCGTCCTCCAGCGGTCCCTCGGCGAGGTACCGGCACCAGGTCCAGTTCGAACTGGTCGTCGCCAGGGACGGCCGCACCTACCCGGTCGCTTCGCAAGAGGCGACCGTGACCTCGCGGTCGTCCGCGGACGACCAGCGGATCTCCGGCGACGAGCAGTACCACACCAAACTGTACGGATCGAAGACGACCGAACTCACCGCCGCCGAGTCCGCTCCGGACCGTCTCGCCGCCTGGCAGCAGGAGGGTTTCGGGCCCCTGCCGAAGTCTTCGACCGTCGAAGGACTTCGCGGCGCCGCGGACGTGCGCGCCGCCGCCGTCCGCGCACTGCGGCTGGCCGGCGCGGGCAACGGCCTCACCGGGCCTGGCACCGGCGCGCACAACACGCTCTCGTCCTCGATCACCAACGAGACGCTGCAAGCGCATCTCCCGGACATGGCCGGCAAACCGTTCGCGACTCCGGACCTGCACTCCTCCGCGGTGACCGGCAGCAGCCACGCCTCGGTGAAGATCTACACCCGCGTGGTGAAACCGGATCTGGCCGGGCTGAGCGATTCGGTCAAACTGGAGCGTTCGGACCAGTCCGGGTCCACTTTCACCGGCGAAGCCAAGGAAACGGTCACCGGCGAGCACCTGGGCAACCTCGGCAACGGCGGAATCACCGACCCGGGCCGGAACACGCATTCCTGGGGCGGGCTCGACGTGCGCAACCCGGTGGGCCTGAGCGATCCGACGTCGAGCACCGCCGCGGCGCAGCGGTCCGTCGTCGGCAAAGACAAGGGCCGGACCGGCCTGGTCGGCTTCGACGTCGAGTACCGGATCGTCGCGACGGTCGACGGCAAGACCGCGGCGGTCGAGGTGCGGGTGCCGCAGTCTTCGCGGACGCGGATGAGCGAAACGGACCTGGAACAGTCGCTCGGCGAGCCGTTGCCGAAGGCGCTCGCTTCGGCACAGGACAAGGTGAAGGAAGCCGCCGAGAACTGGCGTACCGCGGAAGAAGAACTCGAAAAAGCTCAGCGCGATTTCGATGACGCGTGGCTGTCCGAAAACGACAATGTGCGCACCACGACCGACGGCGCGCGCGGCCTGAACCTCCCGGCCGACGGCAATCCGGTGCAGCAAATGCGGCAAGCGGTCCAGACCGCGCAGAACGAGGCGCGCGAGGTCGGCCAGGCACTGCGCGCGGGCAACGACGAAATCGCCCGGCTCAACGAACTCGACGAACAGCTTCTTTCGCTGGCTCTCGCCGAAGAGCCGGGTTCTGTCGCGCAGAGCGACCTGGTCGCGAAGGCGTGGGACACGCAACGGCAGACCCAGGAAATCCGGAACCAGCAGGCCGAACTGGTCCAGCAGCGGCAGGCCGCGCAAGACCGCGCCGCGGAGATCCTGGCCGTGCTGGACGACTACCGCAACAATCACGCCGACCACACCGCACGGCAGGACGACGCGAACGACCGGATCCGGCAGGCCCGGGAGAAGGCCGACGAAGCCCTGCGGAACTGGTGGCAGGCCAAGTCCGAAGCGGACAGCCAGATCGCCGCGCACACCTGGCCGCGTCCGCCGGAAAGCACCCGGGAAAGCACCCCGGAACAACATCGCGAAGGCACCGTCGAGGCGAACGACACCACGACAGTGTCCGGTTGGGACCCCGACACGGATCGCCCCTACGACTTCGACCCGTCCGAGATCCAGGCCCGCCAGATCACCGACAGCTCCGGTCGGGTCCGCGCCATCTCCTTCCTCCCGGCGAACGAGCACACCGAGGGCGTCGAACGGGACTGGATCGCCGACAACTCGGGTACGGTCAGCACGCTTCCGGAAGGCGCGACGCCAGAACGGATCGACCCGCTTCTCAAGCAGGCCAACGACAACGGGGCCACACCGGAACTGTCCGGACGCCGGTTCGGCGAATGGGCCGAGAAAACCGCGGCACCGTGGGACAAGGATTCCCTCTTCGTCTTCGCGCACGGCCGCGCGCAGTCGGTCAAGGTAACCCTCCTCGGCGGCCGGACGGTCCGGGTCGACGGGGATACGTTCGCCCGGATCGTGGCGCAAGCCGCCCCGCTGAGCCAATCCCGGTCGTCAGTCACGCTCATCGCGTGCAGCACCGGCGAGACCGACGGGCCGGGCGGCCTGGCCCACGATTTCCAGCGGGCGCTCAGCGAACTCGGCGGACCGTCCACCGTGCACGCGCCGACCAAACCCGCGTTGTTCGGCCGAGATTCGGCCACACTCGGGAAAGCCATCGGTGCCACGCACGGTTTCACCGCCGTCACCGATGGCGGCCATTTCCGCACCTTCGGCGGTCCCCCGGCACAAATCGGCACGGATTCCGCGCCACCGGAGGAAAGCCGCTACTCCGCACCCGAAGATCTGGTCGCCGACCTGCGCCAGACCGCGGTCAACGGCCCGCCGCCCGCGCCGCTGCTGGGACCGGACCTGTTCGGCCTGTACCGCGCCCCCGAACCGCCGGAATTCCTGCGCGGGCACGATTTCCGCGACCTCACCGCCGGACAGGGCATCAGCTTCCTGGACCTGCTCGACCTCGCCAAGGGCTACCAGCTCAGCCGGGAACACCTGGATCCCGCGCACCTGGACGACAATCGCGAATGGACCCTGGAGAAGGAACGGCCCGACGACCAGCTGGCCGCGTGGGCACCCGGCGACGTCGAACCGCTCGCCAAGACCACCTCGACCCCGCTGCTGATGCACGCCATCTGGCTCGGCGGCCCGCTCAAGGACACCGGCACCATGCACACGTTCCGCCGGAACTTCGGCGACGCGGCCGACCGCCTCGGCGACGGCATCGTGCCCGTGCTGTGGACCGACGTGCCGCGCTGGCAGACCGAGCTGGCGCTGACCACCGCGGCCCCGGAGGATGGCCCGGATCCGCTGCACGACGTCCGGGATCTCTTGCAGTGGGCGGCAGAGCACCGGGTGCAACTGGTCAATGTGGACGAAGTGTTCAACCGCGAGCATCCGATGCGGACACAGGAGTTCTATCTGTCCGAGCTGGCGAAGCAGACCGGCCCGGGTTTCGCGGCGGCGAGCGACATCCTGCGGCTGGAGCTGATGCACCGGTTCGGCGGCCTCTACACCGACGGCGACAACGTCGTGCACGGCCTGGACGACGTCGTCCGCGCTGCCGAATCCGACGCTGGCTACGCGGTGCACCGCGTCGGCGGGAACATCGCGAACTCGGCGTTCACCATGTCGAAAGGACATCCGTTCGCCGCGGCCTATTTGGACCAGCTGCGGGACAATTACGGGCAGACGCAAGCGAACCTGATGCCGCGCGAGGTCGACTCGCTCGGCCAGAACTTCTTCGCCACGCCGATGGGCCGGGTGCACCGGCAGTCGGTGATGTACCGCTCGGGCCCGGTCGCGATGACCGAAACGGCCCGGCGGATCGGGTTGAACTCCGCACTCGAACTGCCGGGCATGACCGAGGTTCGGATGAACAGCGACCACAGCTGGCTCCTGCCGCCGCAGGGCGATCCGGCTCCGCTGTCGGACCGGTTCGAGACGCTGGAACTGACCCAGCGCGTGATCCAGACACTGGTGCGCGGCCTGTACAACCGGGACGGCGACCTGCATCTGACCGCGGTCGAGCCCGCAGTGCGCCGCCACGACAATCCCGACCTGGTGTGGCAAGCGGCGTTGTCCTACATCGCGGCCGACCCGGAGCTGTCCGCCCTCGTCCGCACAGTCACCGGCCGCAGCAGCTACACCGGCAAGGTGCACGACGTCCCGCTGCCGCCCGCTGCCCGCGCGCTGCTGGCCATCGACGAAAGCCGCGTGCACTACCACCTTGGCGAGGTCCAGCGTGCCGCGACCCTGCACACTGCCGACGCGGTCCTGGTCGCGGATTCGCCCGCACCGCTGGAAAACTTGATCTCCGCCCTCCGTTCCGCAGACGGCCCGGTCTCGCCGATCGAAGTCACCGGGACCGGCCCGGACGGCCGAGCGCACGCCACCGCCGCGGCCCGCGAACTGGCCGGACGTCTTGCCGCCGCCCTGGGCGCCGAGGTGCTGGACCGCGTCCCGGTGAAGATCCGGGTGTCCGAAGGGGACGGTCGCGTCAGGATCTCCTTCCGCCCGCCCGCCGGCCCCGCTGTCGAGATGTCGACTGATACGCCGGCGCCGCAGGTGTTCCGCGGCCTGGACGACGGCCCAGCACCCGCGACGCCTCGGCCGTGGACGCACAACGGCCGCACTGTGGGGGTGCACTACGCACCGTCCGATGTGTCCGTCCTTAATGGATCGTCGCTGTTGACGACCGATCCGGCAGCTACCCGGGCCTTTACCGAGCAGCTGCGCACCGGCGGCACCGACCGTCCCGCCGATGCGGTCACCGTCCGGCTGTCCGCTGCCGAACACCCGACAGCGGACTATTTGCTCCGCGGCAGCACGCGGGAGCTGATGCTCGAAGAACTGGTGCGAACCGCTACGCACCGCTGGTGGTTCCGCCCGTCCCCGCCAACCGGGCCAATCGCGCTGAGTGACCGGGACGGCACCGCCAAACTGCTCGGCTGGGTCCTCGCGGAACTCGGCCGCGGCGAATCGGCGGCCTCGCTCGCCGAGGACGTCGCCCGGCACGAACGTCCGGACCTGATCTGGGCCGCGGCCCGCGAACTCGCCGCGCTGTCCCCTATCGGCGACCTCCAGCCCCAGGACTTGACTGAACAGCACGCCGTCCTGCACCTGCACGGCGTGACCGACGCCCTGCTGGGCAAACCGCACGCCGCCGCAGTGCTTTCGGACCTGGCTGCGGCAACCCGCGATGGCGCTGACGTCGCCCGAATCGCCGAGGCCGTGGAGATCCTGGACCGGCACGGTGCCTTGGACGCCATCCTGAACACCCCCGGCGGACGAGCAGTGCTGCTTACGGAAATCACGCGGATCGGCGACCAGCCCGATCCCGACGCTTATGCCCGAGACCTGGCCGCGATGCGCGACACCCCCGGCAGCCCCCGCAGGTTCCACCGGTTGAGCGTCGTCGGCCTGGGCTGGCTGGACCGTTGGCACACGGCCGCCGCCATCCGCCGGTACCAGGCGGAGGAACGCGAAGCGTCGGCTCGCCAGGCTGCTGAACTGGCCGAGCTGGCGGAAGTCCCCGCGATGCGTGATCAGCCAGTAGATTCGCGGGGCAGCCGCTCCACCGGACGCGAAGGAGGCACCGGCGATGTCCGATGACCAGTGGGTGCTGCTCGTCGACCCGGCCTGGACAGCCGACGGCGCCGAAGCCCCGAGCCCGCCGCCGCGGGCCGTGGTCGGCGGCTGGCTCGCGCGCGAGGACGGGACCGTCAGCCGCTTCGAGCCCAACCCCGCCTACGAACCGGCAGCGGAAAACTCCCCCACCGATCCGCTGGACGCCGTGCTCCGCCTGACCGCTCGCGGCGAAGCCGACTTCGACCAGCTGGCCACTGTCTTCCGCGAATCGGCCTTCGCGGTGGCCGTCGACACCGACGAATCCCCGCTCGTCGCCCCTTCGCCGGACAACATCCCGTGCCTGCTCGTCACGACAGCGCCCGCGCACCGCCGCCGGGTCCGCGCCGCGGGCTGGCGTCCGGCCGCTCCCGCCGATCTGCTCCGCCTGCTGAACGACTACGACGGCGTTGACCTGCTCCTCAACCCCGGGTCGCCGGGCTGCCTCCGGCTGCTGGCCGACAGCGTCCGCGAAATCGTCGGTTGACCAGGCTGTCCTCCAGCTAGCGCTTCGCCGCGCCGGTTTTTGTCGGTGCCCCGCGCGATGATGCCCCCGGCAGCAGCCGAACGGGGAGGAACGGCGATGCGAGTGCTGATGAGCGGCGAGGCACCGGTGAGCTACGCGCAGATCTATGTCCAGAGCTCGCCAGGGTTGCCGGACCTGTCCGGGTGTTTCAGCGGCCAGCGGAACGGGCTGTGCGGCGCCGCGGTCCCCGGTGCCCTCTTTCTGGTCACCGGGCTGAACTCCGGCCAGGTCGGCTTCCGCGTGGAATTGCACGACGAAGCTCCGCCGCCGGACGAGACCTGGGAGGAGATCGTCGAGGTTTCGTTCCGTCCCACCGGGGCGGTTTCCCTCCTCGCCTGGGGCGGTTACGGCTTCTGGCCGCTCGATCTGGGCGCGGTCGGCTACCGGGTCCGCTACTGCGGAGCGCGAATGGACGAGGCGCACCGGCTCGGCATTCCCGAGGGCGAGGTTTTCGAACCGGACCGCTACCTGCTCCAGTTCTGGCCGGGTCCGCCGGAACCGGACCGGGTGGTCAAGCAGACCAGCGAGACCGCCGCCTACTGGCATCGAGCGGCCAGGGAGAGACTGGTTCCTGAGACACGGAAAGAGAGACCCGAGGGCGTTTCTCATGCGAGACAGGTCCGAGCCTCCCCGGGGGTGCGCGTGACAGTGGCGGCCCGCGAGCGGGGCGGAAACCTGGCCAGCGAGCTGCTTCGAAGCGACGCGCCGAGTTTGGGAAAACTGGATCCGTCCCTGGTCGGCGCTCTCGGACGGACGGACCCGGCGACCCAGCGGCAGATCGCCCGCTGGGCGGTCCGGCGCGCGTTCGCCGAGGCCCAGCTGACCGAGGTCGAGTGGATAGCCCCCGCCCTGGCCGCGATGGACCGGGGCGACGCGCTGCCGCCGCCGTTCGACGACGACCGGCGTGCCTGGGACCTCCTGCTCACGGACGAACAAGTCCCGCGCACGACGGCCACGTCGCCGGACGGACGGCACGACAACTGCCTCCAGCAAGCGATGGCGTTCCCGGCGCTGTTCTCCGCCCGCGAGCCGGACCCGCGGCAAGCGGCCATGGACGCGCTCTGGTCGGCCGTGGTCGCGTTCGGCTACGGACGGCACGGCCTGTTGTTCGCCGAGGTCCGGCAAGCCTTTCCGGCGCTCACGGAAGGTGAAGGGTGAACCGTATCGACAGATGAACCGAGCGCTGCTCACGCATTCGGTCCGCAAGCGCGCGGTGCGAGGCAGGCACAGGTGTAGAAAAACCCTGGGGCGCAACGGCTTCAGCGAAGCCCGGCTCACAGCGGCACCGACCGCACCGGCGAGACGCCGGGCTGGGAATCGACCGAAAGCCAGTCGTTGCGAGTGGCGTGCAGCGCCAGTTGGAACCGGTTCGCCGCGCCGGTGCGGGCCATCAGGTTCTCCAGGTACCGGAACATCGTCCGCCTGCTGACGCCGAGCACCCGGGCGACCTGGTCGTCGGTGAGCCCGGCGGCGAGCAGCCCGAGCAGCCGTCGTTCGCTGGGCCGGATCTCGGGGCCGGAGGCGTCGGCGGCGAGGCCGAGGGGCAGCGCGACCTGCCAGCACATGTCGAACAGGCCGGCCAGCGCGTCGAACAGGCCGCACGAGCGGATCAGCAGCACGGTGCGGTCCGCGCCGGACAGGGCCGCGCAGTCGTCGACGATCAGCAGCTTCACCGGGACCTCGGGCAGCACCCGGGCCTCCTCCCCGCTTTTCCCGCAGGGCAGGATGTTCTCGGCGACGTACTCGGGCCGTTCCAGCGCGAGCCTGCCGTAGACGGCGCGGTACCGGACGCCCCGGGCCAGGTTCTCCAGTTCGATCTCGTTGGCGTCCGCGTCGGCGTAGTACGGCGGCGAGTCGAGCCCGCGGACCTCCGCCCGCGCCGACCGCTCCAGCTGCTGCACCCGTTCGGCGGCAGTGGTTCCGCTGACCACCTCGATCATCGGGTCGGCGTCGTAGCGGGCCGAACGCCTGCGGCATTCCTCGTACAGGCGCGTCATCGCCGCGCGGGCGCCGGCCAGTTCGGCCTCGCGCTGGCGGCTCAGCACCTCCAGCACCGGCTCCGGGCGCAGCGCGGACATCGGCGAACCGGGCCCGTCGACCCGCCCGGCCAGCCCGATCCCGGCGAGCACCGTCAGCACGCGGCGCACCTCGCCGGGGTCGCGGCCGGTCCGCCCGGCCAGTTCGTCCGGCGGAACCGGTCCCGACGAAAGTAGGTCGAGATAGATTTCTGCTTCGTCCGCTTTGAGCCCGAGCGTCATCAGATGGCCGATTGCTTCGGGAACCATTCGGAGGCACCTCCACCGGGCTGGCCGACACCATTGCGCCACTGGCACCAGCGCGTCACCGCCAGGGCTGAACGAACTGTAGACAACGGGGCACCGAATGGCCCGACGCCGTTCGCAGGAAATTCCCTGGGAGGGATCGTGTCCCGTTCAGCTCGAAGAATCCTTGCCATGGCCGGTTTCGCGGCCTTGGCCTTGACCGCCTCGGCACTGCCCGCCGCGGCCGCGCCCGCCGCGGCGCATCCGACCGCCCGCGTCTGCGCCGAGAAGGCGAAGCCCGGCATGGTCACGTGTTTCGCCGAACGCCAGACCGACACCATGCGCGCGATGGTCGCCCCGGGCGCGCTGCCCGGCGGGTTCGGTCCCGCGGACCTGCGCTCCGCCTACAACCTCACCGCCGCGGGCAGCGCGTCGGCCACCGTGGCGATCATCGACTCCAACGACGACCCGAACGCTGAATCGGACCTCGCGAGCTACCGCTCCACCTACGGGCTCCCGGCCTGCACCACCGCGAACGGCTGCTTCAAAAAGGTGAACCAGAACGGGCAGACCAGCCCGCTTCCGTCCGCCGATTCCGGCTGGGCGGGCGAAATCTCGCTCGACGTCGACATGGTTTCGGCGATCTGCCCGAATTGCCACATTCTGCTCGTCGAAGCGAACCAGCCGAGCATGGCCGATCTCGGCACCGCGGTGAACACCGCCGTGTCGATGGGCGCGAAATACGTCTCCAACAGCTACGGCGGCGGCGAGGACGGCACCGAACCCTCCTCCGACTCGAGCTACTTCCACCACCCCGGCGTCGCGATCACCGCGAGCACCGGCGACAGCGGTTACGGCATCAGCTACCCGGCCTCGTCGCAGTACGTGACCGCGGTCGGCGGCACCTCGCTGAGCCGCAACAGCAGCGCCCGCGGCTGGGGCGAAACCGCGTGGAGCGGCGCGGGCAGCGGCTGCTCCGGCTACGTGGCCAAGCCGTCGTTCCAGAACGTGACGACCGCTTGCAGCAAGCGCGCGGTCGCCGACGTCTCGGCAGTGGCCGACCCGCAGACCGGTGTCGCGGTGTACCAGACCTACGGCGGCAGCGGCTGGGCCGTGTACGGCGGAACCAGCGCGTCCGCCCCGATCATCGCGTCCGTGTACGCCCTCGCCGGCACGCCCGGCGCGTCCGACACCCCCGGCGCCTACCCCTACTCGCACACCGGCAACCTCAACGACGTGACCTCCGGCAGCAACGGCAGCTGCTCGTCCTCGGTGCAGTGCAAAGCCGGCCCGGGCTGGGACGGCCCGACCGGTCTCGGCACCCCCAACGGCACCGCGGCGTTCACCCCGGGCACGCCCAGCGGCGGAGTCACGGCAGCCAACCCCGGCAACCAGAACGGCGTCGTCGGCACCGCGGCGAGCCTGCAGCTGTCCGCGTCCGGCGGCAGCGGCGGCTACACCTGGACCGCGAGCGGCCTGCCCGCCGGGCTGTCGATCAGCTCCGGAGGACTGATCTCCGGCACTCCGACCACCGCGGGCACGTACTCGGTGACCGCGACCGCCAAGGACTCCTCCGGGGCCACCGGCTCCACCACGTTCAGCTGGACGATCGCCCCGACCGGCGGCGGAAACTGCACCGGGCAGAAACTGGGCAACCCCGGCTTCGAGAACGGCACCAGCCCGTGGACCGCGTCCAGCGGAGTGATCAGCACGTCGTCCAACGGCGAAGCCCCGCACAGCGGCACTTACCTGGCCTACCTCAACGGTTACGGCAGCGCGCACACCGACACGGTCTCGCAGTCGGTGAGCATCCCCGCCGGCTGCCACGCCACGCTGAGCTACTACCTGCACGTCGACACCGCCGAGACGACCGCCTCGACGTCGTACGACAAGCTGACCGTCAAGGCCGGTTCGACCACGCTCGCCTCGTACTCGAACCTGAACCAGGCGAACGGATACCAGCTGCGCACCGTTGACATGTCGGCGTTCGCCGGGCAGACGGTGACGCTGACCTTCACCGGCACCGAGGACTCGAGCCTGCAGACGTCCTTCTGCCTCGACGACACGGCGCTGACCGTGAGCTGAACCTGAACCGGGGAGAGGCCGTCCCGTGCGCGGGGCGGCCTCTCCCTGCTGCGTAAGGGGTTCGCGGCAGCGCTCGACGAACCGATCCGCGTCGCCCATACACCAAACGGCTAATTCGCAGCCCGGCTCAGCGTTTTGGCGGCGAGCAGATCGAGCCCGAGCGGAGTGCACTCGTGGCACACAGCTTTGCCGTCCCGGTGCGAGACGATCAGGCCCGCCTCGCGCAAAGTCTTGGCGTGCAAGGACGCCGCGGCGACCGAGACCGAAAGCTCGCGCGCGAGACCGGTCGTCGTGCGTCCGACGGTCAGGGCCTGCAGCGCCCCCGCGCGAGTGGTGCCGAGCAGTGCGGCCAGCGGGTCCGAAGGCTCGGCCGGGCGGAGCAGGGGCAACGGCGTGAGCGCGGGGTAGATCAGCGTGGTCGGCCGGTCGGCGTAGTACGCCACCAGCGGGTGTCCCGACCACAGCAGCGTGGGCCGCAGGACCAGACCGTGGCCGTGCAGGGCCAGGTCGATGTCGCGGGAGCAGTCCGCTTCGAGGGTCAGGCCGTTCCAGCGGAACATCGGCCGGAGGCTGGCGAACAGGGCCTTGATCCCTTGGCGCGCGAAGATTCTCGCGCGCCACGCGGTCTCGGCGTCGAAGCCTGCCCGCAGGCTGTGCCAGCTTTCGGCGAGGACGCTCCGGTAGCCGGTGCGGATGGCCTGGTCCAGCACCTGCCACGCGTCGCGGTCCTGCCCGGCCAGCCGCTTCGTCCAGGAGGTCAGCGGCCGGTCGATCGCGCACACCCGCCGAAGTTCGGCGTGCACTTCGGCCCGGGGCGTGGACAGCACGCGGTCCAGCCCCTCTTCCACGGTGCGGCTGGGCGGATCGAGGAACATCGGGCCCGCGCCGGAGGGCGAGACGAGCTGCAGCAGCGGCCTGCCCTCCGCCGGCAGCCGCCGCGCGACCCGCTCGCGCCACGGCGCGAAAGCCGGGTCCGGGTCCCGGCGCTGCAGCATCTGCATCGCCAAGGTCAGCTCGGCGAGCGGAGCCGGATGCTCGGCGATCGACACGTGCAGAAGATCCTCGGGCGTGCAGCGCAGCCGAAGCACGGAACCCCCCTTGTTTTGAGTTTTAGCTTAAACCATCGCGGCCCGCGTTCCGGTGCGCGAATATGGGTTTCTCGGCAGGGGGCCGGGAAATAGCAGAACGAAGGCATCGCATCCGGCCTATCGGGATACGCCGTTCGCGGCCTCCTGGACATTTCCCGAAGAAGAGGGGTTTCCATGCGAGGAAGAATCGGCGCGGCACTGGGGGCGGCATTGCTTTCGCTTGCCGCGGTCGCGACGACGGCGGCAGCGGCGGACGCGTCTCCCGCCGGGACGCCGGCGAGTTTTGCCGCGCAGTTGCGTTCCGCCGGGTTCACCGCCCAGCAGACGGCCGCGCTGCGGGGCGAGATCGACCGCGACCTGGCGAAGCTGCACGGCAGGCAGGTCACGCCCAATCAAATCGTCACGGGCGACAATTCGGTCGTCACTTATCCGTTGCCCGGCGAGAAGTACGCGCACGCGTTCGGCGACGGGAGGAACGGCAACGACCCGCGCACTCCGTACGAACTCTGTTCGTACGGAGCGTTCTGCGGATGGAAGTACGCGAACTACGAAGGGAAGGGATTCACCCACGCGGCCTGCGGCGATTTCTACGAGATCCCGGACGGCTTCAACAGCGGCGGATCGTGGATGAACAACCAGACGCATCACTACACGACGTCGTTCTGGGGCAAGGGACTCACCTACCTGTCCACCTCGCCGAAGGCGTACTACGCCCAGCCCCACGGGAACTGGCACCCGGTGTGGGACATCTCGAACGACTGCTGACCGCGGCGTGACGCGGCGGCGGCATCCGGCCAGGACGCCGCCGCCGGGTCACGCGTCGAGCACCTCGGCCAGAGTCGGCAAAGAGGGGTGCGCTCCGTGCCGCGTCACGACGACCGCGGCCACCTTCGCCGCGAAACCGCAAGCCGCCACCACCTCGGCGGTCGTCGGCTCACCGGGAATCTCCGCGAGCCGCGCGGCAAGCGCTCCGACGAACGAATCTCCGGCGGCAGTGGTGTCCACGGCTCGGACCGCGACAGCCGGAACGTGCGCGGACGACGACGCGTCGAGGACGGCGCAGCCCTCGGCCCCCAGCGTCACGATCACCCACCGGCATCCCGCAGCGAACAGTTCGGCACTGCCGCGCCGCAAACTGGCCCCAGCAGAGGGATTCTGGCCGGTGAGCTGCCGGAACTCGATTTCGTTCGCCACCACCACATCGCTGAACGGCAGCAGCTTCCCGGCCGCGTCGTCGACGGGCGCGGTGTTGAGCACCGTCACCACGCCACGCTCGCGAGCCGCCGCGAAAGCGCGTTCCGTCGCTTCGGCCGCGGCTTCCAGCTGGCCCACCACGACCCGAAGCCCCGGCAGTTCGCTGATCGCCGCTTCGGCCGCCGCGGCCGGAATATCGGCGTTCGCCCCGGCCACGACGACGATCGAGTTGACGCCCTCCGCGTCGACGGTGATCGCGGCGCGACCGGTCGGCAGCGCCGACCTTCGCACGTGGGTCACGTCCGCGCCCTCGGCGTGCAGGGCTTCCAGGTACTCGTCGCCGTCCTCGTCGTCGCCGACGCACCCGATCACGGCCACGTCCGCGCCGAGCCGGGCGGCGGCGACCGCTTGGTTGCCGCCTTTTCCGCCCAGCTCCCGGCTCGCCGAAAACCCCATCAGGGTCTCCCCCGGCTCCGGGATGCGCGAAGCCTGGACGATGTGGTCGACGTTGAGCGACGCGACTACCGCCACCGCCGGGCTCATGCGGTCAGCCACCGAGCCGGGACGTCCCGCATCAGCCGGGCCACCGCGTCCGCCTCGACTCCTTCCGCGGCGAGCAGATCGGCGAAGATCGTCGGCACGAACACGAGCCCGTTCCCGCCGTTGTGCGTCCACATCTGCTTCAGGAACAGGTCGTGCGACAGCATGATCTGGTCCCCGAAGCCCTCGTGCACCCACCGGGCCACGGCGCGTGCGGTCTGGGAAACCGTCGGGGCAACGCCTTCGCCGGGGAACGAGATGTCGAGACCGATCATGTCGAACTCCAGCAGCACGCCGCGTTGGAGAAGCTCGCGCTGGTAGCCCGGGTCGTCGCCGGACGGATCGCTGTGCGCCAGCGCCACTTTCGCCGGCCGCGCACCGCATTCCTCCAGCACCAGGTCGAGCACCTCGTGCCCGCGCCGCTGCCAGCCCGGCATGTGGATGTTGAGCCCGACACCCGGCCGCGCCGCCTGCGCGAGCGCCGCGGCCCGCAGGGAAGCCCGCTCCCCGTCGGTGAAAAGCGGGGAGACGCCGACCTCGCCGATGACGCCGGCCCGGATGCCTGTCTCGCCGACACCCTCGTCCAGTTCCGCGAGAATGTGCTCGGTCTGAGCTTCGACGGTGACCGCGGTGATGCGCTCGCCCTCGAACTTCTCCAGGTACGCACCGGTGCCCATGATGACGTTGACCCCGGTGGCCTCGGCCACCGCCGCCAGCGCTCGCGGGTCCCGGCCGATCGCCGCGCTGCCGGTCGCGTCGACGACCGTTCCGCCGCCGGCCGCGGCGAAAGCGGTCACCTCGCGCACCACGCTCGCGTGGTCCTTCACCGCCACGTTGTCGGCGCAGCAGTACGGATCCTGGCGGAGCAGGAACTGCCAGCCCGGCCCCACTTCCGCGTCGGCCAGCCGCCGGGTGGAGGCGTAGGAAGGTTCGGCGACCGCCGAGGACAGGTCGTTGAAGAGGTGCTCGTGCGGGAGCACCAGCCCGAGGTCCGCCGCGCCGACCGGACCGAGGACGCCGCGCACCTCAGCCACGACGCACCTCGGCCGGCTGGGCGAGAACCGCCGGTTCCGCGGTGTGCCGGGACGGGATCATCGCGATCGCCGCGGCCGCCAGCGCCACGAGCGCACCGAGCACGGTCACCAGGTGCAGGCTGGAACCCGCTGCGGGAGCGACGATTTCGAGCAGCAGCGATCCGATCAGCTGGCCCGCGGTCGAAGCGAGCCCGAGCAGCAGCAGCCCCAAACCGCGCACCAGCAAGGCCATCAGCGCGATCGACAGGAGGCCGAGCGGTCCGCCGAAGTACATCCACCACGTGCCCGGCAAGGCGAAGTGCGCGCCCGCGGCGACCATCCGCACCACGTACACGAGGCCGAGCGCCACGAAGCCGATCAGGAAGTTCCAGGTGATGGAAATGAACATCGAGCCGGACAGCAGGCCGATCTCGGAGTTGCCCGCGGGCTGCCAGCCGGCGAGCAGGCCGCCGACGAACGGCATGATCGCCAGCGCGATCATGTGCGGGGCCGACCAGTTCGGGGAAACCACCAGCACGGTGGCGCAGATCGCCAGGATCGCCCCGGCGACGCGCGGCGCGCTCATCGCCTGCTTGAACGGGACGCCGATGCCGAGGCGGTCGCACACCACGCCGGAGATGACCATGCCGGAGATCAGCGAGGTCTGGAAGATCGCCACCCCGAGGAAGCCCACCGTCACGCCTTCGGAGAGCACGATCACCGCACCGCACAGCCCGGCGAAGAAGTTCCACCGCGGGATGTCGCCGCGCACGAGCTGACCCGGCAGCCGGAAGAACGCGGTGCGCGTCCGGGGGCGCGCCAGCACGATGATCAGCATCAGCACCAGGCCGGTGCCGAAGGACACCAGCGCGGCGGCGTGCCCGTCGCCGAGCGCGGTGCCGAGGTGCCCGTTCACGAGCGACTGCAACGGGCCGAGCATTCCGGCGAAGACGGTCGCGATCGTCAGTACGACGGCCGAGGTCGCGCGGCGGGTGGGTGACGTACTCATCGAATCCTCCTTGATCCCGAGTGCGCGCGGCTCAGATTTCGCGGCCGGCGAGCCAGGTCGTCGCCTGCGCGAAGAGCTTGCCGTAGCCGTTCCAGCTCATGAACTCCTCCGGAGCCCAGTGCGGGGAGATGTCCGAGGTGAACGCGAGGGTGCGGCCCTTGCCGACCTGGCGCGCGGCCAGCATCACGTCGCCCTCGACGGTGGCGAGCAGCTCGGCGTCCGGCTTCAGCGTGGTGTGCTGGTAGCCCAGGAGGATCGGCCACTCCTGGTCGAGTCCCGCGACGACCGGGTGGCCCGGCTGCACGACCCGCGCCTGGACGCCCTCCGGGGTTTCGACGCGGTCGTCGAACGGATCGATGTCGACCGGAAGGATCTCCTCGATCGGCGTCCGGTGGTAGTTGGCCTTGCCCTCGAAGCCCTGGAAACTCAGGTAGCCGCCGGCCATCATCAGGCCGCCGCCATTGCGGACCCATTCGCGCAGCAGCTTGAGCCGGTTGGGAGCCGGGCGGCCGCGGGTGAACGTGTCCGGGTGCAGCAGCAGGGTGTTGGAGCCGACGTCGGACAGCAGCACGACGTCGTAGGGCGCGAGTTCTTCCAGCGTCTGCGGGAATTTCTCGGCCACGTCGTGCGAGCGCAGGTGAGTCACCTCGACCCCTTCCGCCGCCAGCGCCGCCAGCAGCCGCTCGCACCCGATCTCCACCTGGGTGTGCGCGAACGGGTCGTATCCCTTGTGGTCGATCGTCGCACTGACCCACGACTCCCCGGCTAGCAGGACCTTGACCATCGACGACTCCTTCGGGCGAAAGCGTTTAGCGTGTGTTGCGCAACATAGCGCAACATCGCCAATATAGGATGCGGTTGCAGTCGCCGTCAACGCTCAACGGGGAGGAGCCGGATGTCGCTGGCGAAGGTGGCCCGAGAGGCCGGAGTGGCCGTGTCGACGGTGTCGAGGTACGTCCGGGGGGAGCTCAACGTCGCCTCCGAAACGGCCCGGCGCATCGACGCCGCGCTGTCCGCCGAAGGGCATCCGCCCGTGCAGAAACAGGTGACCGGGCTCAGTCTCGGCCTGGCGGTCCCGTCGCTGGACAACCCGTATTTCTCCGCGCTGGCGGACGCGGTGGCCGACGCCGCCGCGGCGGACGGCATCGACGTGTACACCGCGCTCACCGGGTCGTCGCCGTCGCGGGAGCGCGCCAGCGTCGAGCGCCTGGCGCGGGTGCCGGACGTGGGCGGGCTGATCTACCTGGGGATGAACAACACCAACGAGGCCTTCGCGAACCGCCTTGCCGCCGATTTCCCGGTGGTTTTCCTCGACGAGTACGTCGAGGCCGCCGGGCCGCGGATCGCGCACGTCACCGCCAACAGCTTCGGCGGCGCCTACCAGGCGACCACCCACCTGATCTCCCAGGGCCACCGGCGCATCGCCCACGTCGGCGGCCCGGCCGGGCTGCGGACGGCCGACCAGCGCGAGGCCGGCTACCGGGCGGCGCTGGAGGCGCACGGCGTCGAAGCGGACGAATCGATGATCGTGCGCGGCGCCTTCAGCTCGGCTTTCGGCATGAACTTCTTCGCGCACATGGCGCGGGCGGGAGCGGAGCCCACCGCCGTGTTCGCCGCCAGCGACATCGCCGCGGTCGGCCTGCTCGAAGCGGCGCGGCGCGGCGGGGTCGCCGTGCCGGGAGACCTGTCGGTGATCGGCTGCGACGGAATCACCCTCGGCGAATGGACCTCGCCGCGCCTGACGACAGTCGCGCAGCCGACCGAGCAGATGGCCCGCAAAGCGGTCGACGAGATCACTCGCCTCGCGGCCGGCCACGCCCCCGCCGACCACGTGCTCTCCATGCAGCTCGTCGTCCGCGAATCAACCCAGGAGCACTCCGGATGACCGACGAAGCCCTCGCGCTGCTGCGCGATCTCGTCTGCAAGGACACCACCTCCGGCGACAGCGCCGCGCAGTCCGCCGCGCAAGAGCTGGCCGTCTCCTACGCCACTGCCACCGCGGGCGTGCGCGTGCTGCAACGCTCCGCTTCCGGGAGGCCGTGGGTTCTCCTCGGCGCCGGTTCGCCCGATGGGCCGCTTTTCGTGTGCCACATCGACACCGTCCCGGTCGGCTCCCCCGACCTCTGGGAACGCGCCCCGTTCTCCGCGGACGTCGACGAGGAGTTCCTGCACGGCCGCGGCAGCGTCGACATGAAAGGCGGCCTCGTCGCCGCGCTGGAAGCGTTGCGCAACGCCGCGGAAGCCGGTGCCGCCGCACAGGTCCTCATCACCAGCGACGAAGAGATCGGCTGCCGGGGCGCAGCCGAGGCTTCGGCCTCGTTGAACCTGACGCCGCGGATCGTCGTGGTCCCGGAAGCGACCCGGAACCGCGTCTCGCTCGGGCACCGCGGAGCCACCTGGCTGCGCCTCGCCGCGGCGGGCAAGGCGGCCCACGGCTCCACGCCCCAGCTCGGCCGCAACGCGATCCAGCTGCTCGCCGACCGGGCACTGGGCGCGCTCGATTCCCTCCCGTTGTCCACTGAGGACTATTTGGGCGAGGAAACCGTCAACGTCGGCACGTTCGGAGGCGGCACCGCGACGAACATCGTTCCCGCATCCGCTGTCCTGACCCTGGACGTGCGCACCGTGGACGGGGGCGCGCCCGCGATCGCGTGGGCTTCTTCGCTCGATCCGGCGATCAGCGCCGAGGTGGATCTCGACCTGCCCGCCGTGCGGACTCCGCGCTTGCCGGACGCTCTCGCCGGCCACGCGACGGCCCCGGCCGCGACGTACTTCACCGACGCTTCGGCCTTGGCCGGGTCCGTCGCGGGCGCGCCGATCGTCATCTGGGGCCCCGGAGATCCCCGGCAGATGCACGCGGCCAACGAAAAACTGGAACTGGAGTCGTGGCGGCAGGCGGGGCGCAACTACCGCGAACTTGTCTTGTCCGCGGCGGCGCTCCGCTGACACTCCCCCGGAACCGGCGAATGAGGTCCCGGACTCGCGCATGGTCCGGGCGCGCCTGGGTATCCCTCCGGGGAACGGCAGTTTCCCGGTGACGGTCAGGAGGACTCCATGCTGGCACTGCTCGGTCTGCTTCTGGTGATCTGGCTGGTGTGCATCGTGCTCGGGGTGGTGATCAAAGGCCTGTTCTGGCTCGTCGTCGCGGGCGCGATCCTGTTCGTGGCGACCGCTGTCGTCGGCTTCGTGAAGCGGGAAGCGCTGGGACGCGGGCGCGGCTGAGGCACCCGGCCGGTCGAACCCGCCGCGAACGAGACGATCGCAACACCGTTCACCGCGTCGCGCGGCCTAGGCTGAAGCCATGGCCGACACGACACCGCAGACCCCGCAGGAAGCGTTCGACCTGTTGATGGCAGGCAACCACCGCTTCCTCACCAGCACCCCGGAGCACCCCAACCAGGACGCCGCCCGGCGCGCCGCGATCGCGCCGAACCAGCACCCGTTCGCGGTCCTGTTCGGATGCTCCGATTCCCGCCTCGCCGCCGAGATCATCTTCGACCGCGGTCTCGGCGACCTGTTCGTCGTGCGCACCGCGGGCCAGGTGATCGGCTCGGAGGTCCTGGGCAGCATCGAATACGGGGTCGACCTGCTCGAGTGCCCGCTCGTCGTCGTCCTCGGCCACGACTCGTGCGGAGCCGTGGGCGCGGCCCGCGCGGCGCTGGAGGACGGGCTCGCGCCGGTGGGCTACGTCCGCGACGTCGTCGAGAAGGTGACGCCCAGCGTGCTCGCGGCCCGAGCGGCCGGCCGGGTCGAACCGCACGAAATCCTCGCCGAACACGTCAAGCACACTGTCGACCTGCTGCTGGACCGCTCGCGCGTGCTCGCCGACCGCGTCGCGGACGGCCGGGCCGCCGTCGTCGGCCTGCGCTACCGCCTCGCCGACGGCAGCGCCGAAGTCGTAGCCGCCCACGGCATCGACGTCCCCGCCGCCGGGGCGTTGGCCTGACCGGAGAGATTCCCTGCTGAGCCCTGCCCCGGCGCGCTCCGCGCCGAGGGCGGGTTTCGGTCGGCCAGCGCCGCGTCGGGGGTCAGCCGTCACGCCTTCCTCGACGTCAAAAGCAGCAGACAGCCGATGGCTACTGCCGTCACGAGACCGGCGACGAGGAGTTGGGGATTCAGGCTGGTTGTCGCCGCCTGGGCAACCGTCGCAGCCGTAGTCGGAGCTGGCGCAGCGGCAGCCGCGCTGGGCTGACTCGGCACGGTGCTGGTGACAGCGGACTGGGTCGGGGCTACGGGCACTGCCACCGCAGTACGGCTGGGAGTGGTGACCGGGCGCGGTACAGGCGCAGGTGCCGAAGCGCGCGTCGGCGGTGGCTGGGTGGGGGCAGCGGGCTGGACGATGACCTGAGCGCGCATGTCCGGATGCACTGAGCAGTAGTAAGAGTAGGTGCCCGCGGCGCGGAACGTGTAGCTCCAGCTTTGCCCCTGCGACAGCTGCGGGCTGCGGAACGAAACGGGAGAGCTAGTCGTGACCACGTCGTGCGGTGCGGTGTCGTGCTGGATCCAGGTGACGGTGTCGCCGACGTGCACGGTCAACGATGCGGGCGAGTAGGCGTAGTCCTGCATCATCACGGTCTGCGTGGCTGCGGCGGCCGAAGGCGCCTGAGGGGCCGCGAGCGTGAGCAGGACAGAAGCCGCCAGGAGAGCGAAGAAGCGTTTCACTGCACGAACTCCCCCGCGAATTCGAGGTGCACCGGGCGGCGGGTCAGCAGGCGCACGGTCCGCACTGTCCTCAGTGGATGGCGAGGCGGCGGCAATGTCCCTTTCAGCCACAGGATCACGCGGCCTTCGCCCACCTCGCGGAGTTCCCCGCCGAGCAGCAGATCGCGGGCCGAGTCGCCGAAGTCCAGCCGTCCGGCGAACTCGATCGACGGCCGTTCGACGATCTCGTCCCCGCCGAACCGCACCTCGCCCAGTTCCCGGGTGACCAGTGCGGACACGAAAGGAACCTTGGCGCGGAACGAGGAACCGTCGATCTCGGCGGTGAGCGCGCAGCCTTCCGGGCCGCGGTCGAACGTGGCGCGGCGGACGGTCAACCGGCCGCGCAGCACCGGAATCCCGCACAAC
This sequence comes from Amycolatopsis sp. NPDC054798, assembly GCF_053611505.1. NCBI lineage: Bacteria > Bacillati > Actinomycetota > Actinomycetes > Pseudonocardiales > Pseudonocardiaceae > Amycolatopsis > Amycolatopsis sp. NPDC054798. The sequence continues at coordinate 80,550 of NZ_JBSHAM010000002.1, forward strand.
CGCAACGTCAGTTCCAGCACGGACCGGTCAGGCCGGATCCGGTGGACGCGAACAGCGGGATCGGCGTCGAGCGCGGGCAGGAGCCGGGTGTCAGTGGGCACGAAGTCCTCCGGGGATCGAGGGATCCGGGGCGGGCGCGGCGGCCCGCCCCGGACCGGGTCGGCACGTCTCAGCAGGACGCCTGGTTCAGCAGCGGCGTCAGGACGTTCTCCAGCCAGACGGTGTGCGTCTTGATGTACTGGTCCAGAGCCAGCAGATCGGTGACCTGCTGCCCCGGGGATTCCTCCAGGTGCGCGGACTTGATGTGCGCGATGATCGGCGCGAGCGTGTCGGTGACGACCTTGCCGGCCGAGCCGTCGAGCACGGGCTTGAGCACGCTTTCGAGCCACACGGTGTGCGTCTTGATGTACTGGTCCAGGGCGAGCAGATCGGTGACCTGCTGTCCGGGGGACTCCTCCAGGTGCGCCGCCTTGACGTGGTCGAGGATCGGTTGCAGCACTCCCTTCGGCACGCAGTCGCCCGGCGGCGGGTCCGAAGGCATCGGCATCGAGTGCGTCGGGCTGGACGGCGCGCTCGAGGTCGTCGAGGACGACGGCGGCGCAGTCGGCGAGGACGGCGGTGCCGCGCCTTGCACGGTCACGGTCGCCTTCATGTCGGGGTGGATCGAACAGTAGTAGGAGTAAGTGCCTGCCTTGGTGAAGGTGTGCGAGAAGGTGCCGCCGGTCTGCATGGTCGGCGAGGTGAACTTCTCCGGCCCGTCGGTGACGACGACGTTGTGCGGTGCGGTGTCGTGGTTGGTCCACGTCACCGTGTCCCCGGCGGAGATCGTCAAGGCGGCCGGCGAGAACTTGTACCCGCTCATCTCGACCGCCTTGGCCGAACCCGCCGCGGCCGGGGCGGCAGCGCCGCCCTGCTGCTGCGCAAGCCCCTGGTAGAGCGGGACCGCGAGCGGGCTCTGCTTCGCCAGCGCCGCGAGATCGACCTTGGCCGTGCTCGGCGCGGCGACCGGGGCCGTCTGCTGCCCCGTGCGCAACGTGGTCAGGCTGACCAGGGCCGCCGCCAGCGCGACGACCGCGACCGCGATCGGCCACCGGCGCCGGCGAGCCGCCGCGGGCGGGGCTTCCGGCCGCGTTCCGGCGGCAGCGGAGGTGGGTTCCGGGTTGTCCATCAAGGAGATTCCTTTCCAGGGTGGAGACGTTCACCGGCCGGGACTGGCGGTGACGAGGAGGCTCGCCGCGAACAGCACCACGACGACGAGCGTGGCTTCCGCGGCGACGGAATAGACGAAGGGACGGACCGCGCCGGCGTCGCCGCGCAGCACCACCGCGAAGTCGAGACGGCGCGCGACCCAGCTCTTGCTCGCCTGGGCGAACAGCAGAACCACCGCGAGCACCGCGAGTTTCGTGAGCAGAATCCGGCCGTAGCCGGTGGTGAACACCCGCCCGGCGTCGCCGAGCGTCTCGAACGCGAGGACGGCCCCGGCGGCGATCACGACCAGGACGGACGCCATCGCGAGTTTCGAATAGCGCGGCACGACCTGGGCGAGCTCTTCGGGATCACGGTGGGACAGCACGCCGAAAAGCAGCATCGCGAGCCCGCCGATCCACGCGCAGATGCCCGCCAGGTGCCCGAAATCCGCGAGCTGGCTCAACAGCGGATGCGCGCTTTCCGCGGAATGCCCGGTCAGTCCGGTCGTGCGCACCAGCCCGGCGGCGACCACTCCCGCGCCGACCCGCCACGCCACCGACGCCGCGGCCCGGCTGCCGCGCTGCAGCACGTCGGCGAGCACGACCCCGCCGAGCACCCACAACAACGCCTTCGCGAACCAGATCCGGCCGAACTGGCTGTCGAGCACTTGGCCGAGCAGGGCCGGATCGAACAGCTCCGACGGCGGCCGCTGTGCCACCCACGCGCCCTGCAACCCGAGCCCGGCCACCGTCCCGGCCAGTCCGAGAATCCAGCCGGTCGTCAACGCGGCGCGCGCTCGGCGGCGGTCCGCGCCAGCCGGCCACAACAGCGCGAGAAAGAACAGTCCTCCGACGAACACGGTGAGCCCGGCGTAGTCCACGCAGCGGGCGGCGACATACCAGAATTTGGCCGAGCCGAGGTCCACCGGATCAGCCTCCGTTCAGCGAAGCCGCCGCGGGCGCGGGGAGATTTCCCGCTGACGGCAACGGAAGCGCGCCCCCTGGTTGTGCTGGGGCAGCACAGGAACCGATGAGCGTCGTGAGAAGACCGGTGGGGCCGGTCAGCCCGGCGCCGGCAGTGAGCCCGCCGACGAGCGGCAGCCCGCTCACCGTGTCGAGCACCGGCTGGACCGCACCCGGCTGGCACGTCGGCGCCGGAGTACCTGGCGGCGGGGTTTCCGGCGGGGAGGTCGGCGGCTCGGAAGGCATCTCCGGCGGCGGCGTTTCCCCTGTCGGCATCGGCATTTCTCCGACCGGTGCGCCGGTCACGGGGGCGGCGTCCGGCGGCGGCTCGCCCGGCGGGAGACCTCCCTCGGGCACCGGCGGCAACGGCTGCACGGCACCCGGCGGAGGCAGCTGGCCGACCGGCAGGGATTGCTGCGGCGCGGGCGCGGCCTGCGCCGGGGCCTGCTCGGACGGCGCCGGGCCGGTCGCCGCCGTCGTCTTCAGGCCGATTCCCGACGCGTATCCGACCACCACGACGACCGCGCCCGCCAGACAGGCCGCGACCGCTTGGTCCCGGCGCGCTGCTGAAGCCACCACAAGCATTTCCTTCCCGACGGGGAACCTGGTCCCGGGATCTGCCGTCGACCGGGAGCACGACGAGTGAGCACTCAACCAAACCGCGCGTTTCGGCAGGCCGCCGAAGAATGACGGGGGCGTTAAATTGGCCTCCGTTTACCGAAATCAAGCTGTGAATTCGAACGCGGCCGAAGTGAGAACTTATTAACCTGACCGTTGCGCGCCCGAATCACCGCCGACAACGAGACACCGACACCATTCTGACCCGAAACTCGTCCCCTTCCCGAAGCAGGAGTTCATGCGACCGTTCTCAAGGCCCTCCGCCGCTCCTCGCCGCCCGCGCCGAAGCACGCTCCTCTTGCCCGCCCTCGCCGCAATCGCTTGCGCCCTCTCCGCAGCGGCTTTCACCGGCTCGACAGCCGAGGCGCACAGTTTCCTGGAATCGAGCACACCGGCGCCCGGCTCCTCCGTCGCTTCCGCGCCCGCCCGAGTGTCGCTCACCTTCAATGAACCGCTGGACAGCGGATTCGCCGAATTGACAGTGCTCGGCCCGGACGGAACGACGCATTGGGAAGCCGCGGCCCCCACGACTTCCGGAGCGGTGGTGTCCGCACCGGTGAAACCGCTCGGCCCGGCCGGAAAGTACACCGTGAAATACCGGATCGTCTCCGCCGACGGGCATCCGGTTTCCGGCTCCTATTCCTTCACCCTCACCAAAGCTGGCGCAGGCGCCGCACCGCCCTCTCCCGCGCCGCCTGCCACCCCCGCCGCGCAAGCGACCGCGGACGACAACTTGCCCGCGTGGGTGTGGATCGCCGCCGCGGCAGTGCTCCTGATCGCCGGAGGAACCGTCGCGGCCCGGCTCTCGCGCAGTTCCGCACCGGACTGAGCCCTGTCCGAAATGGACCGCTCGCCGCACTGATGGGCGAATTCACCGCGACCGCCGCCCGCTGTGCGCATCCGGATACCGGATCCTGATCACCGCGCTACCGGAACGCAGAGTCCGGAGGATCGAATGCCCCGCGTACCCGACCTCGTCCGGAAGGCTTCTCCCATGCCGATTTCCGTGCCCGCCGCCCTCGATCTGCAAGCAGACGTCGCCGACGGGAAGATCGACGAACTGCGCCGTCCCGGGAGGTACCTGGTGAGCTCGATGCTCGCCGGAGCGTTCATCGGCGTCGCGGTGGTGCTTCTGCTGGAGGCGACCGGACCGCTCAACGCCGCGGGGTCCCCGTGGACGAAAGCGGTGCAGGGCCTGGTGTTCGGGATCGCGCTGACCGCGGTCGTGTTCGCCGGCGCGGAACTGTCCACCGGCAACATGATGACCATGGTGCAAGGCGTGCTGGTCCGGCGCCGGGGAGCGGGCGCGGCGGCGAGCGTGATCGTGGTGTCGTTCCTCGGCAACCTGCTCGGTTCGATCGTGTTCGCCTGGCTCGTGCACGCGGGCGGGGTCCTGTCGATCGGCGGCGCCGCCGGTCATCCCGGCCCGGGCGCGGCGCTGCTGGCGAGCCTGGTCAAGACGAAGACCGCGGAGTCCGCGAGCGCACTGTTCTTCCGCGGCGTGCTGTGCAACTTCCTGGTCTGCCTCGCGGTGTGGATGGCGGCCCGCACGAAGTCCGACGGCGCCAAGCTGGCGCTGATCTTCTGGTGCCTGCTCGCGTTCATCAGCTCCGGGTTCGAGCACGTGGTCGCCAACATGACGACGTTCTCGCTCGGAATGATGGAAGGCGTGCCGGGCGCGACGATCGGCGCGTTCGGCCGGAACCTGCTGTTCGTGGGACTGGGCAACCTCGTCGGCGGCGGTCTGCTGGTCGGTGCCGCCTACAGTCTGCTGGGCAGCCGCCCCCGCCCGGACCGCCCTTCCGCCGCTTCGGACCGCCCTTCGGAAGACCTCGCCGCGACCGGCAGCTGACCGGTCCCGCTCCAGAGCCGCGGCGGACAACCTGTCCGCCGCGGCTCTGGCGTGTCCGGGAAAGCAAGCGCCGGACCGGTCAGACCGTCAGATCTCCTGGCCAGATCCGTTTCAGGGGAGGGATCTCGCCGCGCAGAATTCTCGCCCATTCGCGTCGGTCGCGGGACGATTTCGGACTGTGCTCTCGCAGTGTCTCGAACTCCCCCAGCGAACCAAGCGCTCGCGCTGCGGCGATCCGCGTTTCGCGAAGAGGGTCATTCTGGAGGAGATCGACCAGCAGCTCCCGGACCGGATGCTCCCGCACCGTTGCGCGCAATCCCGCGTTGCCCAGCCGGCGGACAGCGTCCACACCGAGAGAACGCACGGATGGGGCAGTGTCCTTCAACGCCCTCATCAAGGGATCAAGAGCGTTCGCCTCTCCCGAGTCACCCAGGCCTGCTGTCGCTTTCATTCGCACAGTAGCGGGATACTTCCTAAGGCAGATGTCGTACTGGCCCACTGGGTCGAGCTGGCGAAGTCGGCTGAAACCGAATTGGTATCGGGTTGCTATCGGCGCCCAGACCGCGCTTGTGATCGTGCCGCCCGGCCCGTCTTCGACAGCCCTGATATGCGCGTCCGGGACGAAGTCGAGCAGAGGAGCCGGATCACGATCGCGATCGCGTTCCGCAAGAACCCGCAACGCCAGCGCGAGCACTTTGGCAGACCGGATTTCGCACCTCAGCGACGTGAATATCGCTTCGTCGATTCCTGCTTCTTCCGCCTGAACGAGCTTCACCGCCATCGAAGCGGCCTGAGAATCAGGTGAGCGCAAGATGTCCTTGAGCAGACCATGCACATCCAGGCTGCCTCGCATTCCCGCTCCCCCTGCCCCCACGCTGCTCGCGCTTGAGATTACCGTAAATCAAGAACCGCGATCGGCCTTGTCAGCAACGGTGGACGGGTCTTCGGACGACGGGTCGCGAAGGTGGCAGTGCAACCAGGCGTCGACGTCCGTTCTCCACCCCCGCCCGGCGGGGATTGCGTTGGCACGGACCGCGTCGAGTTTCCAGCTGCATCCGGAGGAGGTTCTGCCGGTCGCGCCGCGGAGGCTGTCTTCGACAAAGCGGCGGACGGCAAGCAACTCCTGAGACGGGCTGACGCGCGCGAGCGCGATGACCGCACGGATGATGTCGTGGCGCAGTTGCCGAGGCGCGTCGCTGGGCGCGGTCGTCAGGAGCAGGTACGGGTCGCGGATCCACCATTCGACGATCACGGTCAGCCAGCGGCGCTCTGTTCTGGCGGCGGGCAGGGCGATCTCCGCGCGCAGTGTCTGCCGCCTCCGGTCGATGAGGTAGAAGCGTTCGCCGGAGTGCACGCTCAGCCCGGCGGTGGCCGCCTGATGCGCGACAACCGCGACGTGCCGGCCGTGCAGCCGGGCGCGAGCGCGGGCGACAGTGCGGCTGCGGCTGTAGCCGAGGACGGGACGCGCGCCGCGATGGAATCTAGGCACCGCGGACCAGCCCGTCGTTCCGGTGGCCGTTGGTGTCCGGCGGGCCTGGACAGTCGTCGGCTTCGAAGAACCGGCCGTCGAATTCTCGTGGTGTCAAAGGAGTCAGGACGATGCCCGTCGAGGGTCGCAGCCGGCCGAGAGTGTCGGAAACGTCGAGGCCGGGCACGTGGATCCAGGCGTCGCCGTCGAAGTCGCCAGTGCTCACGCGGACGGGAGCGCAGCGGGCCGGCGGGACGAGGGCGACAGTGAACGGCTCGACCACCGCCCGCCAGATCGCCTCGGACATGACCAGCGCGGCCCCGAATCGTTCCCCCGCTGGGTCGGTGTCGCACCAGTGGCGCACGACGTCGCCGAACGCGGCGGAGTTGAGCAGCCGGGCCAGCGTGATGTAAGTGCGGTGGTAGCGCTGATGATCCGCCATCGGCCCGAGGTGCACCGCGACCCGTGCCCGCATCGGGAACCGGTGGTAGCGGTTGCGCGAGCGCAGCAGGTGGTCGAGGTGGAACACGACCTCGACGAGCCGCCCGGCCTGATGGTCCGGATAGGCGAGCATCACGCCGTCGCCGGTCTCCCGCACGTGCCCGGCCTCGTCCCAGGACAGGCCCGCCGTGCGCAACGCCTCGGCGAACAGGGATTCCATCTCGTTTTTCATCGGGTCGAGCAGGTCGTCGCTGGCCCGCGACGAGCCGACGATGTCGACCACGACGACCGCCTTGGTGCGCGCGGCGTAGTGACTGGACGTAGACGCGGTCATCGGTGTTCTCCCCCCTGCACTGTCTGCATTTGGTGACAGGCAGAAGTCTCACGACTACCGGACCGGCGGTTCTGTTCACCGGTGCACAGAACCGCGTATCACTTGTCCGGATTGATGTGATCTAGGCCATATCGGCGAGGGTTTCGAGTTTCCGGATGTCGATCACGGTGAGCGACCGCCGTCCGGTCACGACGACGTTTTCCCGGCGGAGCCGCTTCAGCGCCTTCGCGAGAGTGCCGCGGGAGACCGGGATGAACGCGGCCTGCTCCTCCTGGGTGAGCGGCGCGTCCACCGACCATCCGCCGTCGCGCTTGCTCGCGCAGACGTCGACCAGGTACAGCAAGCGCCGCGCGATCTGGACGACCATGTCCGGGGTTCGGGTGTTGGTGCGTTCGCGCTGCGCGCCGAACAGCCGCTCGGACTGCAGGACCGCGATTTCGTAGGTGGTGGCGGGGTTTTCGAGGAGGAACCGCCGGAATGTCTCCGCGTCGATCCGCCGCAGCTCCACCTCGTCCAGCGCGACGACGTCGGCCATCCGGGGCTCGCCGGTCAGCACGGCGGCCTCGCCGTAGAGGTCGCCAGGTCCGCCGACGTCGAGAATGACCTGACGCGCCTCGTGGTCGGTCGACACCACTTTCACGTGACCACGTTCCAGCAGCACCACGTCGTCGCCGGGCTTGCCCACCCTCAGGACCGGCACGCCCTTGCCCAGCCGCTGCGGGCTCCCCATCGCCGCCAGGGCCGCCCTGTCCCGCGCCGGCAACCGGTCCACAAACGACCGCTTCCGCCCGCCCCCTGCTCCGCGCTCCACGCCTGCTCCCGTCCCGCGTCGTCCGCGCAGCAGCCTAAGCGCGGATGATCACCGACGCTCGGCAACCGGTCCGGCGAACACCCCCAGACGGACCAGTTCGCCCCCGACCCAGCCGGCCAGCCGGTTCAACGGCCCGTCCGCGGGCTCGGCCCGCCACCTGTCGGCCAGCTCGGCGTCGGGACCGTGCTCAGCCGACCACCACAACGCCGTCCGGACCTCCCGCGCAGTCAACGGCACAAGGCGCCGGCCGGGTGCCGGACGCACCATCGGCTTCGTCGCCATCACCGCCGCGACTGCTTCGGCGAAGGTGAACTGGTGCTCGACGACGACCTCCTGCGCCGCGTAATCGCTCGCCCCGTCCGCACCTGGCTCGGGAAACATCCCCAGCCGAACCAGCTGTCCCCGGACCTGCTCGACCTGGCGACTCCCGGCAACAGATCCTCCCGCCGCCGATCTCGCGCGCCCTCCGGCAAACCGCCGGTCGCAACCGGCCCGTTTTAGCTCCGCGCGCACACCCCGCACCGACAACTCCCCTACGCCGCGCGGCGGACCATCGCACCCGGCCGCGCGCGCAGCCAGCACCACCCCGACTGCCTCGTCCAGGGTGAACTGGTGCCGCACCCGCACCGCCACCCGCTCCTCGCCGCCGACCGCCCGTCTCGCGAAACCCATGCCGACACCTGACCAGCCCGCGCCCGCCAGTTCCGTTCACCGTCGCACAAAACCGGTCCCCGAACCGCGCGTGGCCAGGCCCGCTTGCGGCAGACATTTCACAGCTACGAGGAGAGATACCAGGCCGCCACCGTCAGCGCGGCAGTGCACGGAATTGTCAGCACCGCCGCCGCTGCGCGCAGTTTGTCGCCGCGCCCTATGGCGGCAACACCGCCACCGGACCCAACGCCGCCGACAACCCGTTCCATTACCTCGGCCAATACCAGTACGGTGTCGACATGCTGCTGGGCTACCGCTGGTACTTCCCCGGCTGGGGCCGATTCCTCACCCCCGACCCCACCGGACAGGAAGCCAACCACTACGCCTACGCCCAGAACGACCCCGGCAACAACAGCGACCCGCCGGAGACAGCTGAAAAGGGTCGATTCCCGGCGGTTTGATCGGCACTGCTGTCGGCGCGATTCTGTCAGTCAGCCCTGTCGGCCCGCTCGCAGGCGGCATTATCGGCGGTTGCGTCGGCGGACTGGCCAGCGCCTCTATCGACAGGGAGAACCTGCTGAAAGACTGCGGCAAAGATGCGATAACCGGCGCGACCGGCGGCGGAATCGGAAAATACGCCAAGAAATTAGGATCGCCGTACAATAGCTAGCGGCTGCCGGGCGGGGACCGCGGTCCCCGCCCGGCAAAGCATACAAGGAGCTGCTCCCTGAAAGATGCGTCAAGCGGCCAGGCACTAGCGGTGGGGACCTTGGCATCCTTGTTGGCCGTGAGCGTAGTTTTGAAGATATTATTTTGAGAGTTCGTTCTGTTCCCTTACCTCACTATGGGCCTAGCGGCGTCGTGCGCGGCATTCAGCACGGACTACGGGAAAACAGGACAGGAAGTTAGCCCGAAGTTTGCGCTGTCCCGCGTCGGGGCCAGGCCGCCCCGGACATCGGCGACGACCCCTGAATACCACTGCGTCCACCGACCCCTCCGTGCCTCGCGGAAGGCTTCAAAGCTGGCGCGCCCTGGCCCAGCCGACCGCGAAAGGGGCGTTCCGCAGGACTTTGTTCTCGATCAGTCCGGCAAGGCCCGGTCGAAGTAAACCGCGCCGCTGCTCCATTGGTTTCCGCTGCAATACGCACCGCCGGAAATCGAGCAGCGGCCGAAGGGCGCTCGACGTCGAATCTTCGCCCGCCGAGCGCCCCGCCGTGCTGGAGTGCCGCTACCGCCAGCGGCGCCGGTACGCGCCAAGCACGAGTGCCGCGCCGAGCACCGTCGTGAGGAACGCACCCAGTGCGAGCCACGTGACCTCTACGCCGGTCTCGGCCAGGCCGTGCGACGGCGTGGTTGCCGGTGCTGCCGCGGCCGGAGCCGCGGGCCGGGGGTGGGCAGGTGCGGGTCGGGCGCCGGACGAGGGCGGCCCGGAGTCCGGATCAGGCTGGTACGGGCCGGGCACGACGAAGCACTGGTGAGCGTAGGAATCCAGGGGGTCGATCCCGTTCACGCCGTCCCGGACCACGAAATCGACGGGATAGACCACTTGCCAGGGCCCCACGACCCCTACCGAGTACACGCCTGCCGGGACACGGTAGAAGGTGAAGCCGCCGCCGCGGCCGCTCACCGCACGGGCGGCGATCACTCCGGTGATCTGGTTCCGCAGGTAGATTTTCACCCCGGGCAGAGGGTCGCCCCAGGGCGGTTCAGTCGGATTCTTCCCGCGGAAGACATACAGTCCGCCGGCGATCGCCGGGGCCATGCCGCCGGGAATCGCGGCTGTCGCCCTGACCCCGACCGACCCGTTGGAATACGGTGGCGCACCGATCGTGCAATACGCCCGGAGATAGCCCTCGGAAACCATTTCGCCGGTGATCCGGATCGTCAGGTCGAAAACGCGCTTCTTTCCGGCGGGGACGGCTGCTCCCGGCCCGCCCACGGCCAGGTCTCCGGCAGCGACCTTCCCCTGACCGTTGACCCAGCACGACGCGGTCAGGTTCGTGAGGAGGGCCGTGCCGTTGTTGGCCAGCGTCACCCGCAGGTGCGGGACCTCGTTCTTGCGGTACGACTGGCGGTTGAACGCCATCGAAGCGGCCAGCCGGTCGCCGACTGCGGGCACTCCGCGGGCCAGCACGTCGGGATCGTGAGCCCCGCCGATCTCGACGCGCTGGTCCGGCACGTACCACCCGGCCTTGGTGAACCTAGCCCAGTAGCTGCCTGCCGGCAGGGCGGAGAAGACGAAGCGGCCGCTGTCGTCGGTCGTCGTGCTGTAGCTGAGATCCGGCACGCCGCCGGCGACGTCCACTTTGGCCCCGGCCAGCGCCTCTCCCCGATCCAGCACGCCGTTGCCGTTGGCGTCGCCGTAAACGGTCCCCCGGTAGCTTCCGACCGGGTGCGCGACCGGAACGGAGACAGTGACGGTGTTGTCCGCCGGATCGGCGTCCTTCTGATCGCTGGACACGACAGCAGAGACAGTGATGGTCAACGCGCCCGCCGCAGTGGTCACGTACCCGTCGGCGGAGCCTTCCACCGCCTGTCCCGGCTCGATCGGCACACCGAGGGGAGAGAAGTGCGACCACCAGGTGCTCGAAAGATTCCCGCTGGACACCAGCGAAACCGACCGCGCGGTCACGGTTCCGGTGTTGGTCGCCTTGGCATGGACGGTGATCTGCTCCGTCGCGGTGTAGGAGGGCTTGTCGAACCACACCGACAGCCGGACGTCCACGAAGTCGGCAGCGGAGGCGCTCGGGCGTGGCGTCGTCGACGGAGCTTGAGAACTGGTGGGCTTGGGCGGCTTCGCGGCGGGCCGGGACGTCGTGGACGACGGGGACGCCTTGTCCGGCTCGGACGTCGGACGCGCTGTGGCAGTAGGGGCGGAGGCAGTCGTCGTGGCCGTCGGGGCGGCTGCAGTGGCCGCGGCGGGCGGAGGAGTGGCCGAAGCGGGCGGCGGGGTGCGGTCCGCGAACGCGGTCCCTGCGGGGAAGGCCAGGGACAGAACGAACGCCGACAGCACCGCCGCCGCGGATCTCGATGGTCGTGACATCTGGGACGCCTCGATTCGCCTGGGGGTTTCCTGCTCGCGCACGGCGGGGGCAGTACGGCGGAAACGGTCCCGTACCGTCCCCTCCGCGGCGGGCGTCTTCGCATACAGCCAACTCCCCCGGCGCGTCCGCCGGAACGGCCGTAAGTCACGGTTCCCCGGGACCAACCGCAGGGACCCGGGCACGGTGACATCGGCCTTGCTGTACCCCCGGCGCGCCGGCGGCCGGCAGAAACCGGCCGATTCCCGGGCTCTCTGCCGTAGGCAGCGGGTTTCGAGACGTCCGGAAATCTCTTTCCGGAGAAGAAAAGCCGAACAGGATCAGCGTTGCACGACGCCCCGGCGGTAGTCACGGATCCCGACCACTGCCAGCACCACGACAACCGCTCCGGCGCAGCAGACCTGCGCGAGCACTGCCGCACCGAACGGGATGATCCCGTTCTTCCACACCACGTTCTGAACCACCACCAGCGCGATGCACAGCGCCAGCGCCAGCATCCGTGCCGGACGTGGGCCAGCGCGGTGCCGGAGCAGCAGATACCCGGCCCCGGCGAGCGCGCACAGCCAGACGAGCGGGGACAAACCGGTGATCTGCTCCGGATCGCCCGGCAGGCCGAACCTGAGCGCGAGAGCGGGGGCGAGGATCAGGCTTCCGCCGATGGCCAGCCACCACGGCCGCGCCGGGGGCGCCGGGGCGTCGACGTGGAAAGCCGCCAGCAGCAACACCAGCGGAAGCCACAGCGGAGCGAAGTATCCGACCAGTTCGGGGCTGAGGTCGAAGGAATGCTTGGCCAGGAACCAGATCGCGCCCGCCGCCAGTATCGCGCCGGCGGCGATCCGTGCGGTGCGGCGCCATCCGTCCACCAGCAGTACGAGCGGGATCAGCGCGGCCGCCAGCAGGACGAGGTCCGTGATCAGACCAGACGTCAGCGCCGCGCGGAAGTTCCCGGGGTAGGGGCCGGAGAACGCGAGGAGGAGCCAGAGCGTGCTGCCGAGGTTGCTGGCGGATCTGAGCACGTCCCAGAGCAGACCGAGAAGCGCGGCGTGGCGCACCAGATCTCCGAACGCGACCGCTCGCGCGGGTGCCGCCCCGGCCGCAAACCGGGTGCGGACGCCCAGTGCGAGCAACGCCCACAGTTCGCCCCACAGCGCCCCGCGGGCCCGCTCGCCGTGCAAGTCGAGCAGGGTGCCGACCATCTCGTCGCCGCGTTCGGCGCGATACCAGGCCGGGAGCAGCCGCACCAGCGCGCGGTACTGAGCCTCGGTGCCGATCATGCCCGCCCTTCCGCCGCAGGGGGACGCGACACCATGCTGCCGGCGTTTGCGGCCAGCTGCCGGGCCGCGCTGTCCGCCCTGGTCAGAGGGTGCCGACCCACAGTCGCCCCCGGGCCTCGGACAGCTCCTGGTCCGTCCGCACCGCGATCAGCACCCGGAAGGTCTGTTCGGAGATGCTTCGCTCCACCATGGGTCCACACGTGTCATAAGACGGCAGATAGCGGCTTACGTTGCTTCGTCGGCGAAAGTTCCCGACGCGTCGGCACCGGCTCGCGAGTTCCTAGGTGAATTTGCGGCGGGCACTTCCCTGGAGAGCCGGAGCCTGCGCGCAGCTGACTGCCACCCGCCGCACTCCAGGAATAAGACGCTCCAGCCGAATCCTGTCAGGTCAAGTGGTCGAATTCGCCGCTGACCCAACGGATGTGCGCCTCGGCGGAACGGTGCACGACGTCCTTGGCGTCCGCGTCGATGGTGTCCCCGCCGAGTGTGTACAACCGGTCGTAGGACCAGCCGTCCAGCCGGTCCACGATCCGCCGGACCACCGCGGCGGACAGCGGGATGTGCTTCGGGAAGTTGCGCTGGAACGACACCCAGTTCGGCGCCAGCCCGCCGCTGACGGTGTCGCCAGACAGGATCGTGCCGTCCGGGGTGCGCAGGACCGCGCTGCCCAGCATATGGCCGCCGACCTGGATCAGCTCGACGCCGGGCACCGGCTCGGCGTGCTCCGTCCAGAACTCGATCACGGGGTCGGCGCGGCCCAGCCATTCCCGGCCCGCGGCGTTCACCAGCACCGGAATCCGCCCGAACGCATGGCTCCAGCTGACCTGGGCGGCGAACATGTGCGGGTGGCTGGTCGCGATCAGGACCACCTCGCCGTGCGCCCGAACGGCGGCGAGCGTGTCCGGCTCGATGGAGGTCGGCGGATCCCACAGCACGTTCCCCTGCTCGGTCTGCACGACAAACGACCACTGCCCGATGCCCACCACCGGTTCCCGCCGCAGGCTGCGCACCCCGCGGCCGTGGTCCCGCTGCCGCACCGTGTGCGGTTCGGCGGCGAGCTGTTCGTGGGTGCGCCAGCTCCCGGAGTGCGGGCCCAGGTCGCCGCGCTCCTCGATGCCGACCTCGCCACGGTCCATCACGCAATGCGGGGGCTCCGGGGAACCGGGCTGTTCGATGCCGCATCGGGCACAGATCCACAATGTCATGATCGTCATTCTGAAACCTCGATATAGCTAGAGGTCAACCAGTCGCCCGGGAACTGCGTTGAGCGCGCCTCACAGCCCAACGCGTCCGCGCCAAGCACCTCAAACCGGACGACGACGCCGAATTCTCCGCATCCGTTGTCAGCGGCCAGTCGGAATTCCCCGTGGACGGCCAGTTGCACGGTCAGTGAGCGCAGCAGGTTCGTAGGCCGCGGGGCCGTGCTAGTCATGCCGCGAGGTTGATCGCGCCTCGACCGCCAGTACGGCGCGTTGAACGGCGCGGCGGCACGGGAATCCGTCAGTTGCCGGGGTCGTTGCGGCTCGGTGTCGTGATAAGAACACGTTCTCGACAACGGCGCCTGCGCGTCAGTCTCCTCCTGGTGCGAACGCCCGCTTCTGCCGATGAGCGTGCCAAGAGTCCCCGGGCATGCCCACCATGTTCTCCGGGACCGTCCGCCGCAATCCTGGTCGTGCTCGACGGAGTACCGTCGATCTTGACCCGCGGAACCGCCCTGCCCCTGCGGGGTGGCGCGAGGCGACCGTCGTCCCGGCGGATCGCGATGAGAGGGGCCCGCCCGCATGGCCGATCCGACCGACCTTGACCTGCCGGACAACTGGGGCCGATGGGGATCCGACGACGAACTCGGCACGCTCAACCTCATCACCGACGACGTGCGCGCGAACGCCGCAGCGGCGGTGCGGACCGGTCGATGGGCGTCGCTGGCGCAGCCGATCACGCCCAACCCGATGATCAGCAGCCCGTTCGCGCCCACGACGGTGGACGTCTCTCCCGTGCAGCAGCTGATGTCCCACACCGGGGTCGGCGTGGCGGCCGATCTGATGCTGGTCACGAACCACCACGCGAAGTCGACGCACATCGACGCGCTGGCGCACTGGTCGACCGGCAACGAGGTCTACCCCGGCCGGCCGAGGGATGAGGTCGTGACGGCCGCGGGCGTCACCTTCGGCTCGACGACGGCCTTCGCCGCCGGAATCGTCACGCGAGGGGTTCTGCTCGACCTGGCGGCCGAAGAGCCGCTCCCGTCCGGGCACGCGGTGACCTCGCGCGACCTCGAAGACGCCGAGCGCAGGCAAGGCGTCGAGGTACAGTCGGGCGACGCGCTGGCGGTGCGGTTCGGCTGGCCCGCCGACCCGCTCCTTCCCGGCAGGCCGACCCCAGGCATCAGCCTCGACGCGGTGCGCTGGATGCACCGTCGCGGCGTCGCCCTCTACACGGGCGACCGGGGCGACGCCTACCCGGCACTCGACCCTGATGGACCGTCCCCGCTGCACGGCGTCGCGCTAGGCAGAATGGCGATGCCGCTGATCGACGGCTCACAACTCGACGACCTCGCGGCGCTGTGCGCGGAGCTGAAGCGCTACAGCTTCCTGCTCACGGTCGGCCCGCCGCGCATCCACGGCCTGACCGGCGTCACGGTCAACCCCATCGCCGTGTTCTGATCGCGCAACCGTGTCGATCACCGCAGAAAGCGCGGACCGACCGACGCATTCGCGCCCTTGTGGTCCGTCCGCGTCAGACAGTTCGTCAACGCACTCTTCTGCCGCCGAGCCGCCGAACTGGGCTTGGACCGGCCGGCCCCGGCCGCAGCCCGGCGCACGGAACCCGCGACCGGCGGGCGCGGGCCTGCCGGTCCGCCAGGGACCGGCGACGCCGGGCGTCCGTCTCCCCGGCGTCCGGAAAGCACCGCGCCGCAAGAAAACGTGAGATCTCACGCGGGCCAGATTCCCGAACTCCCCCGCCGGTGCGAGCCGAGCAGATGCGTGTCGACGATGCCGATCGCCTCCATGAGGGCATACATCGTCGTCGGCCCCACAAAAGCGAAACCGCGACGGCGCAGCTCTTTCGACAGCGCGACCGACTCGGCGGACTGCGCGGGAATGTCCGCGAACCGCCGGGGACGGGGCGTGTCCTCGGGCCGGAACGACCACACCAGATCAGCGAGTCCCGTCTCCTCGCGCAGTGCGATTGTGGCCCGGGCGTTGCCGATCGTCGCCGTTATCTTGCGCCGGTTGCGCACGATGCCGGCGTCGGCCATCAAGCGCTCCACATCGGACTCGGTGTAGGCGGCGATTTTGTCCGGGACGAAGTCGTCGAACGCCTCGCGGAAGGCGGGGCGTTTGCGGAGGATCGTCGCCCAGGACAGGCCCGCCTGGAATCCTTCGAGGCTGACACGTTCGAAGACACCTCGTTCGTCGGTGACGGGCATGCCCCATTCGGTGTCGTAGTAGTCGCGCAGCAACGGGTTCGCCGCGGCCCATGCGGGTCTGGCGAGCCCGTCGTCCCCCACGACGACGCCGAGGTCTTCGTCAGGACAGTTCTGCGGCACGCGCCCGCCTCTCGACCCGCGTGAGGGATTCCCTTGCCACCAGCCAAGAATCACCGGCCGCGGTGGCCCCGGCCAGGCCGTCCAGGTGGACGAGGCCAACGAGCGCGAGGGTGCGCGGATCGCCGATCCCGGCAGTCGCCAGAGTGCGTTCCGGGGTCCAGCGGGTCGACCACAGCAGCCGCCGGGTCATCTGCGCCCAGCCGGTCGCCGGGCCGGTCATCACCCACAGGTCGGGCTCCGCCGCGGCGAACCGCGACGCGGGCCGCAGCCAGGACGCCGCGGTCTCGGGCCAGGCGACCGTCGCGAGGGTCCGCCCGCCGGCCCGGTCCCAGGCGGACTCGATCAGGCGCGCGGCCTCGACGGCGTTGGCGGTACGACCGGACCCGATCGCGAGGTCCCGGGCGCCGCGGCTGCGGGCGAGCCGGACGATGGCCGCGACTTCCGCGCCGGTGACGGCCAGGTCCGCGTCGTACGCGGCGGGCGCGGTCAGCAACGGGCTGGTCAGGGATTCCATGGTTCGCCGTTCTCCCGGGCGGTCTTCCAGCTGTGGTAACGGTCCTTGCAGCAGTTCCCGCACGGGCGGAAACCGGCCGCGGCCGCCGTGGTCTCGTCGGCGAAGAACACCCGCTGCCGGACGTAGCCGCCGCGGTCGATCGCGCGCAGCGCGCTGGCGCAGTCGAGCCGGCCGTAGATCCGCGCAGCGCGGTGGCCGCCCCACTTCCCTTTCGCCGGGGACTCGTAGGGGCGGCCGTCCGGGCCGAGCAGCGTATAGCTCACGCCGCGTCGTGGAATACCAGCGCGAGGGTGTGCCGTTCGCCCGACCTGATCGCGGACACGCCGTGCCGGACGGGCGCGGCGGACCAGCCGCGCGCGGACTTGACCGGCCGGTCGCGGGTGGTGAACAGGTAGCCGTGGCCGTGCGGCAGCAGCGTCGCCGTGCCCCTCGACTGGGCGCGCGGGCGTTGTTCCAGCAGCAGGAATTCGCCGCCGGTGTGGTCCACGCCCGGCTCGTTGAGGTTGATCACGACCTGCAGCGGGAACACAAGGTCGCCGTACAGGTCGCGGTGCAGGGCGTTCCAGTCCTTTTCCGCGTAGCGCAACAGGATCGCGGTGGACTTTGTCTGCCCGGCGTCATGGCACATCCGCAGCCACTCGTCGAGGGTGTCCGGCCAGGGGGCGGGCCGGCCGAGCTTCGCCCACCAGTCGCGGGCGATGGGCAGCAGGCGCGGGTACAGCGCCTGTTTGAGCCGTTCGATCGGCTCCGGGTAGGGCGCGTGGAAGTACCGGTACTGGCCTTCGCCGAACCGGTGCCGTCCCATGTCGACAGTGCTGCGGAACAACTCCTCCCGCTGGTACAACTCCCGGATCTCTTCGGTTTCCTTCGGGGCCAGCAGTTGCGGCAGCAGCGCGCCGCCGTATTCGTTGACCTCGGCGGTGATCGCCGCCCAGTCCCCGGACTCGACCCGGTCGCGCCAGCGGTCCTCGTTCTTCTTCCGCGCAACACTCATGCCGCCTCCAGATTCAGCAATGCGGTCTTGGCCGCCGCCCCGCCGACGTACCCGCCGAGCGTTCCGTCGGAGCGCAGCACGCGGTGGCACGGAACGACGATCGGCAGCGGATTGGTCGCGCAGGCGGTGCCGACCGCGCGGACGGCCTTGGGATTGCCGACGAGTTCGGCCATGTCCCGGTAGCTGCGCGTCTCGCCGTACCCGATTTCGGGCAGCCGGGTCTGCACGAGCCGCCGGAATCCGCGCGACAGGGACAGGTCGAGGGGGACGTCGAAGGCCCGGCGGTCCTTGGCGAAGTACTCGTCGATCTCGCGCGCGACGCCGTCCAGCCGTTTCGGCGCGCGCAGGATGCGCGGGCTGAGTTTCCGGCCGAGCGCCTCCAGCACCCGCTCGTGGTCCTCGCTGGCGTACGCCACGCGGACCAGCCCCTTCGGCGTGGCCGCCAGCAGCAGGCCGCCGACTGGGGAATCGACTGTGGTGTAAGCGATGTCGACGAGGTCCGCTCGCTCCGCCTCCCGCTCCAGGCGGCGATGGAGCCGGTCGAGAAGATCCGCGTCCCCGGGCGCCGACGCCAGCGCGACCAGGTCGTCGTCGTTGCGGATGCCGTTCATGAGGATGCTCCTTTCACGGTCGCGCCCGGACGGTTTTTCCTCAGGTTCTTGAGCCCGTCGGCGGCGGCTCTGCGCGCCGCTTCGACGGTGCCGCCGAGGATCTCGGCGATCTCGGCGTGGGACAGCCCCGCGACGTAGCGGTAGGCGATGGCTTGGCGTTGCTTGTCCGGAAGCCCGCGCACCGCGGCCCACAGGTCGTCGCCCTCCGCGCCGGGAAGGGGCTCCGCTTGCGCCGGCTTCTCGGGGATCTCCTCGACCGGCAGCGGATTCCTCTTCGCGGCGCGCAGCACGTCGATCGCCTTGCGGTGCGCGATCGTCACGAGCCACGCCTCGACATTCGCGGTTTCCGGCAGGTCCGGATAGGCCCGCAGGGCGGAGAGGAAGGTCTCCGACCACGCGTCGTCCGCGTCGTGCGGGCCGAGGACGACCCGGCAGACGCGCAGCACGGTCGCCCCGTGCCGGGCGACTACTTGCTCGAAGGGCTGGTGCATGTTCATCCCACTGAAGACGTGTTCGCGGTGGCCAGGATGCGAGCGCCGGTCAGGACAAGTGTCCCGCGTTGGCCGGAACCGGTTTCTCGCGTTCCAGCAGCGACTGCTTGCGCTCCAGCCCGCCCGCGTACCCGGTGAGGGCTCCGGTCGAGCCGACGACGCGATGGCACGGCACGAACACGCACAGCGGGTTCGCGCCCACCGCTCGCCCCACCCGCCGCGCGAGACGTCGATCGCCCAGTTGCTCCGCGATCCGGCCGTAAGTGGTCGTCTCGCCGTGGCGGACGGTCTTCACGATGTCCCACACTGCCTGCTGGAACGCGTCGCCCTCGGCGGCGAGCGGAAGATCGAACTCCCGGCGCCGGCCTGCCAGGTACTGGCGCAACTGCCGGTCCGCCTCGGCCAGCAGCGGGTCCGCCGAGCCGACGACCTCGGGGCCGAACGCCTCCGGCGAGGGCCGGCGAGTGTGGCGGCTGAAGTACAGCCCGGTGACCGCCTCGCCCTCGGCGACCAGAGTGACCGGTCCGAGACTGGTCTCGGTGACGACGTGCCGTGTGCTCATCTGCGTTTCCTCTCTCCTGCCCAGCAGACGCGCGCGGCACTCAGAACGTGAGATCCCCATGCCGGGGAGAGGCAAACGAGGACTGGATGCGGCGCGCACCCTAAGCTTCACGTGATCGCCGCCGGCCCACACCCCGGGCTGGCGCCCCACCGAAAGGAACCCGCTCGATGAGTGACCTCCGGATCGCCGTCATCGTCGGCAGCACCCGTCCCGGCCGCAACGGCAAACAGGTCGCCGACTGGGTGCTGGAGCAGTCCAAGACCCGGACCGAGGCCGTATACGAACTGGTCGACCTCGCCGACTACCCGCTGCCGCACCTCGACGAGGCCATCCCGCCGAGCCGCGGCCTGTACGCCAACGACCACACGAAGGCGTGGGCCGAGAAGATCGCCTCCTACGACGGCTTCGTGTTCGTCACCCCCGAGTACAACCACTCGACCTCCGGCGTGCTGAAGAACGCGATCGACTACCTGTACGGCGAGTGGAACAACAAGGCCGCCGCCTTCGTGTCCTACGGCTCCCTCGGCGGGTCCCGTGCGATCGAGCACCTGCGCGCGATTTCGAGTGAACTGCAGATCGCGCACGTCCGCCAGCAACTGTCTTTCTCGCTGTACACCGATTTCGAAAACTTCACCTCGTTCACCCCGGCGGGACTCCACGAGGAGGCCGCCGTCGTCCTGTTCGACCAGCTCGAGTCCTGGTCCCGGGCGATGAAGACCGTTCGCGCCTGAGCGATCACGGCTCGGCATCCCGTCGCCGCGCGGGGATCGGACGATTTCCGCGCGGCGACGGGATTTCCCGCGGGTGCCCGGGAATCCGGGCGGCTCTCCCGAGTGCCCGGCCCGCGAGGTCCTCGACCGCATCGCGGGCAAGTGGACGGTGCTGATCGCACTACCCGAGCCGCGCCAGCTCCGCAGCGCTGAGCGAAAGCTCCGCGGGCGAACGCCTGATCAGCCAGGCCAGCCCGACCTGCCGCGAGGTCACCCCACGCTCGCGGGCGATGTCGTGGAACGCCGCGAACGCCGGGGCGGGCAGCGCGGCCTGCAGCCCGGCCAGAGAACTCCGTGCCAGCCCGCCCAACGGACTCCACGGCAGGAACGCGATCCCGAGCGACGCGCACAGCCGCAGCTCGGGTTCGGCGTCGCGCACCGCCGGGGAGTAGCGGTTCTGCACGGCCACCAGCCGCTCCCCCCAGCACCTCGTGCGCCTCGACGATCTGCTCGCTGTCCACATGGGACAGACCGGCGGTGCGGATCTTCCCGGCTTCCAGCAGTTCCGCGAGAGCGCCCGCCGAATCCGCCCACGGCACTCGCGGGTGCTCGGCTGTTCCAAGACCGCGGAGTTCTTGCACCGCAACCGACTGCTGCTTCGCGCAGGCGATGGTCCGGGCGCGGGTCGACGTCTCGCTCGTCCCCGAACTCGCCCTGGATCTCGATCCGGACCTCGTCGCCGTGCCGATCCACCCGCCACGCCCGGCCCGCCACCTCGGCATCGTCACCGGCCCCGAGGTCGCCACGCTGACCGCGGCCCTCGAAAAGGAACTTCCGGGCACACCCTGACGGCAGGGTATACCGGGAAGCCGACAGTGGATCGGCGAGAGGCCGCCGACGTGCCGACCCCTCCGTTCCAGGCGCCGCGCGGTCGATTCATTCGCCCCTCCTGGTTGCCTCCTGCTCCTCGGACGCGGACCGGACGATCTTGACGAGCTGACGGGCCCGGCTGGCTCCGACCCCGGGCCGGATGCGCGAGGCGCCAGCGGATATTGGCTTCTAGTGAGCCGAAGGCGTGCCCTCGGCCTGGAACTCCCTCTCGTCGGCGATCAGGGCAGTAAGCAGCCGTTCGTAAGTCGGAGCCAATCGGCGCAGGCCGGCCGCGAGCGTCAGGTCGTCGCGCGCCACGAGCGGAGCCTGCAGGCCACCGACGATGCGGGCCTGTTCCGCGGCGACGGCCGCGCCGGTGTCGAGGCCGAGGGACGCCAGGCAAACCGCCAGGTCGTTGAGGCGGCGAGCGCCGACCCGCACCGCGAACGCCTGCCACAACGTCCTGATCTCGGGATCCAGCCCTTTCTCCGCCAGGACGGCCGTGCGCTCGGCGGCTTCGGCCTGCCCCACCGTTCCGGGCGGGACCTCCACGTCCGTACGGCCGGCCAGCCAGGCCAGTCCGGTGGGCAGGGAGCGCCTCAGCGCCTCCTCCGGGCCGACCCGCTGCCGCTGGGTGAACCGGTGGCGCATCCGATACGGCTGCTCCAGGTAAGGAATGAGCTCTCCGTGCCACGCCGCGGCGAAGGCGTCGACCGCGAGCGTGGCGTACGGGTAGCCCTGCGGGTCGTGTACGAGCACGGTGCTGTCGCTCACCTCCAGCACCACCAGGTAGTGGTCGGCGCCGACCGCTTTGCCCGCCCCGGGTTGGTACGACAGCAGACCGAGCTCGAGCGGCCCCGCCAGCACGGGGCCGTCCTGGCAGGCGCGGCGCAGCCGGTCGAGTGCCGCGGCGGTCGTCCCGCCGTCCAGGCGTTCGCACTCCCAGCCGAGCAGGCCGATCGCCGCGTCCAGCCCGATCTCGGGGTCCCAGCCGAACGAGTCGAACAACGGCAGGCTGCCGCCGATGAGCTGCATTCCGTACGGGGAGCCGGTCACAACCTCGATCACGGGCGGGGGCGGCGCCTCGCCGCCCAGGACCATCGCGAGGGAGTTGGCGTAGCAGTACGGGCCGGAGCCGACATACGGGACAGACATGCTCGGCATCGTGCTGCCTGACACGGTGCGAGGGTCAAGCTCGCCCGGCACCTGTCTCTTCACGTGCCCCTGGCTGCGAGGGAGCCGCTGTGCGGCATCACGGCTCCAGGCGCGTGAGGTCGAGCTGGGCGAGGCGATCGGGGTCGGACAGGATGTCGATGGTGGCGATCCTGCCGTCGGAGATGGTGAAGCTCATGACGGAGATCAGCTGGTCGTCGAGGGTGTTGACCAGTCCGGCGAGGCCGTTGACGAGCGCCGGGCGGGTAGTGGCGCTCGTGGCCATGCGCTGGAAGGTGGCGAGCTGTCCCGCCACGGCCGCGGCGCCTCGGATGACCTTCATGCCGCCGGTGAGCGTTCCGCCGTCGGCGCGCAGCGTCACGTCGGGGTTGAGAACGGACACCAGCGCGGCGAGGTCGCCGCCTCGGGCCGCGGCGAGGAAGGCGTCGACCACCCGGCGCTGGACGCTCAGGTCGGGGTCGGGGTTCGGGGTCGCGCCGCGGACCCGCAGGCGGGCCCGGCTGGCGAGCTTCTTGGCCGCTGTGGGGGTGCGGTCCACGATGGGCGCGATCTGCTCGAACGGCAGGCCGAACATGTCGTGGAGCACGAACGCCAGTCGTTCGGCGGGAGTCAGCGACTCCAGCACGACCAGCAGCGCCAGGCCCACCGAGTCGGCCAGCAGCGCTTCCTGCTCCGGGCCGGCGCCGTCCGCACGGCTGATCACCGGGTCGGGCAGGTGCTCCTCCAGCGGCTCCTCGCGCCGGGACTTGCGTGCGCGGAGCATGTCCAGGCACACCCGGCCGACCACGGTGGTCAGCCAGCCGCCGAGGTTGTCGATGTCCCCCGCGTCCCAGCGCGCCAGCCGCAGCCATGCCTCCTGCACGGCGTCCTCGGCCTCGCTCAGCGAGCCGAGCATGCGGTAGGCGACCGCCCGCAGGCGCGGGCGGTGCCCCTGGAACTGCTCGGCCAGGAACTCATGGGGCGTCACGAGCGCATTCCTCTCGTCTCGGTCAGGTCAGAAAGCTGACCCGGCAAACCAGCGAAACGTGACCGGTCACCTTTCCCCCGGACCGTCCGTCATGCCGGCGACCAACACTCATTCACGAAGGGTTGCCGACGATGAGCAGGACGGATGTCCACGGAACGGTCGCGGGCGGTTTCGAGCAGGTGCGCGAAACGTTCGCCGAGGCGGCCGCCGAGCAGGACAGCCAGGCGGGCGCGCAGCTGACCGCCTACGTGCGCGGCCGGCGGGTGGTCGACCTGTGGACCGGGGACGAAGTGAGCGGCGAAACGCTGACCGGCGTCTACTCCTCCACCAAGGGCGCCTCGACGCTGGTGGCGGCGCTGCTGGTGCAGGAGGGAGTCCTCGATCTCGACGAGCCGGTGGCCCGGCGCTGGCCGGAGTTCGCCGCCGCCGGCAAGGACGGGATCACGCTGCGGGACGTGCTGACCCACCGTTCCGGCGTCATCGGCGTCGACGGCGGGCTGTCGGCCGCCGAACTGGCCGACGACGCGGTGATCGCCCGCCGCCTGGCCGGGCAGCGGCCGTACTGGAAGCCGGGCTCGGCTTACGGCTACGGCGGGTTCGTCTCGTTCGCCATGGTGAACGAGGTGATCCGGCGGGCGACCGGCCAGTCGCTGCAACAGGTTTACGACGAGCGCGTCCGCACCCCGTACGGGCTGGACCTCTACCTGGGGCTGCCCGAAGCCGAGGAGCACCGCTACCGGCCGATCCAGTGGTGGACCGCCACTGCGGAGCAGGAGGCCGCGTTCTGGTCGAACGTGCCCGGCCCGCACAGCATCCTCGGCATCGGGTACGGGCTCAACAGCACGCCGCCCCTGGACCAGACGGCCTTCGCCAACACCCGCGCCGTCCGCGCCGGCGGCCAGGCATCGGCCGGCGGGGTCGGCAGCGCCCGCGGCCTGGCCGGCCTGTACGCGGCGGCCGTATGGGGCATCGACGGACGTCCGCCGCTGCTCAAGCCGGACACCGTCGGCGAGTTCTCCATGCTGCACTCCACCGGCGCCGACCTGGTCCGCGGCGAGCAGGGCAACTACGCGCTCGGCTTCCAGGCCAAGGGCCTGCGCTACCCGTTCCTCGCCGCGAACGCTTTCGGCCACGACGGCTCGGCGGGCTCGGAGTCCTTCGCCGATCCGCTCAGCGGCATCGCCTTCGGCTACACCCGGCGCCGCTTCGGCTTCGGCTGGTCCTACCCCGAACACGACCGGCTGGCCGCCGCGGTCCACCGCGCCGCCACCGCCTCTTGAGGAGCCCGCATGACCTCGCACTCCGAAACCCGCGGCACCGGCTTGGCCCTGCTGGTGATCGCGGCCGCGCAACTGCTGATGGTGATGGACGGCACCATCGTGACCGTGGGCCTGCCCGTCATCGGGGCCGGCCTGCACATCGACGAGGCCGACCTGGACTGGGTCCTCACGGCTTACGCCTTGTCCTTCGGCGGCCTGCTGCTGGCGGGCGGCCGGGCCGGTGATCTGTTCGGCCGGCGCAGGCTGTTCCGCGCCGGGCTGACCGTCTTCCTGGCTGCCTCTCTGCTGGGCGGCCTGGCGGGCGACGCGAGCACACTGATCGCCGCCCGCGTTCTGCAAGGCCTCGGCGCCGCGATCGTCGCCCCGGCCGCGCTGTCCCTGCTCGCCGACACGTTCCCCGCCGGCCCCCGGCGCAACAAGGCACTCGGCGTGTACGGCGCCATGGGCGGCCTGGGCTCGGTCGCCGGACTGCTCCTGGGCGGTGCGCTCACCGAGTACCTGGGCTGGCGCTGGATCATGTTCGTCAACATCCCCATCGCGCTTCTGGTCCTGGCCGGCACGTTCGCCCTGGCGCCCGGCACCCGCGAGCGCGGCGGACTCGACCTGCCCGGCGCGCTCACCGCGACCTTGGCCCTCGGCTCGCTGGTCTACGCGATCAACCGGGCCGGGTCCCACGGCGCGGGCGACGGGCTCGCCCTGGCCTTCGGCGCGTCGGCGGTGGCGCTGCTCGTCGCGTTCCTGGTCATCCAACGCAGTGCGCGCAGCCCGATGCTGCCGGCAGGCGTGCTGGCCGACCGCGGCCGGCTCGGCGCCAACCTGGTCATGCTGCTGATGGGTGCCGGGCAGTTGGCCACCTTCTACTTCCTCACCCTCTACATGCAGACGGTCAAGCAGTACTCCCCCATGGTCACCGGACTCGCCTATCTGCCGTTCGCCGTCGGCATCGGCATCGGCTCCGGCGTCGTCGGGCCCGCGCTGCAGGCCCGTGCCTCCACGCGGACCGTCCTGGCGACCGGCATGGCGGTGGCGGCCGCGGCGATGGGCTGGTTCGGTCTCCTCACCTCGGACCAGAACCCTCTGTTCGTGCTGCTGCCCGCCCAGCTCGCCGGAGGCATCGGACTGGGCATCGGCTTCGTCGGCGCGACCATCGGCGGTGTCCAGGGCGTGGCGTCCCGCGACTCCGGCATCGCCTCCGGCCTGGTCAACACCAGCCAGCAGATCGGCGGCGCGCTCGGGTTGGCCGTCCTGGCGGGCATCGCCGTCACCGCTACCGCGAGCCGTCCGCCGGGCACGCCCCCGCACGACGCGCTCACCAGCGGCTACACCGCCGGCCTGTTCGGCGCGGGCGCGTTCTATCTGGCCGCCGTCCTCGCCGCCGTCCTGCTCTTGCGTCCGCGCCCTGTCAGCCGGAGCGCCGAGCCCGTCGGCAGCACCCCCGGATGACGCCCGTTGCCGGTCACCTTCGACCCGCGGGACGCGTCATAGCAACGAAATACCGCTCAGAAAGGAATCCAGCCACCATGACCAGCACCGAGCAGCACCGCCAGTCGCGCCTGTCCAACCCCGCCGTGCTCGTCCCCGAACTGAAGGACATCGCCGGCCCCCTGTTCAAGGCGACCGGCAACGGCTCCGTCCCGGCGGCCACCGTCAGCCTGCTCCAGCTGCGCGCCGGGCAGATCGTCGGCAACACGTACCTGACGGTCCTCCACACCGGCAACCTCCGCAAGGCCGGCGAAACAGAGGAGCGCATCACCGCCGTGGCGTCCTGGCAGGACGCCCCCTATTTCACCGACGCCGAGCGCATCGCGCTCGCCTTGGTGGAGGCCGTCCTCACCGCTAACCCGACCGGCGAGCGCGTCTCCGACGCACTGTACGAGCGGGCGCGCGAACACTACGACGAGAAGGCGCTCGCCACGCTCGTCATGGCGATCGGCCAGGTCTGCTTCTTCATCCCCCTGGCCCTCATCGGAAAACCGCTGCCGGGCGTGTCGCCGACGGAGCAGTGGAGGCAGTAGCCGACGGACTCGCTCGGGGTGAGGCCACGGCATCCGCGCCTCACCCTGAGCGCTCCCGAATCACCGACTTCTCGAAAAGGAACGAATCATGCAAGCACGAATGACCAACCCCGCCTACCTGGTGCCGGACGCGGGACAAGCGATCCAAGCCCTCTTCCAGGCCATGCGGCAAGACATCGAGGACGGCGTCGTCGCGCCGGCCACGCTGATGCTGGCCGCCATGCGCGGCAGTCAGATCAACGGAGGCAGCGCCTGCCTGTACGCGGACGTCGCCGAGGCCAGGAAGTCTGGAGTCACCGACGATCAGCTGGACTCGGTGGCGGCCTGGCGGCAGTCGCCGTTCTTCACCGACGCCGAACGTGCCGCCCTGGCGTTGGCCGAAGCCGCTGCCCGGATGAACGACCGGACCGCCGACGCCGTCCCCGACGAGGTCTGGGACGAACTCGTCGAGCACTACGACGAGCGGCAGCGCGCGACGCTGATTCTCTGGATGGCCACCAGCAATTTCTTCAACACGGTCAACAACATCATCAAGGCCCCGGCCGGCACCAGCTGGGACTAGGCGAGTCCGGCAATGCCGTGGTCCAGGCGACCACGGCAGGCGGGGCGACCGCTGATCGGCGGCCTGGCGAGCTTGTCGTGACGAGTCGCCAGGCCACGCCATTGCTGGAACACGCCATTGTTCGAACAGGGTGAAGCGGCGTTCGACCGCTTTGCCGCGGCGGCAACCGACCACGTCGACGGCGGCTGGGCGGCCGTCGCGGCGTTCGCGGCTCGCACGCGAGGGACCGGCCTAGTCACCGCGGACGCGGTCGCCGGGCGCGGGCTCGGCCGCCATCAGGCCGAAGCTTCCTGGCGACGCCGAACCGGCCGTCTCGCTCCCGGCCGTCGAGCGCCCCCGGCTCCGCGCCGGGAGCCGCCTGTTCAGCGGGCCGGGCCGAGCAGCACCAGGTCGACGTCCTCCAGGTACTCGGGGTCGGCGAGCAGATCGACGTGGGTGATCCGGTCGTTCGCGACGGTGAAGTCGAAGACGACCCGCGGCCGTCCTCCCGGCGCCCACACCAGACCCGGCACCCCGTCGATGAGCGCGAGTTCGGCGGCTTGGGCCCGCCCGGCGAAGGTCTCGGCCACGCCTTCCGCCCCGCGCACCAGCCTCGACGCGCCGGAGAGCACGGCTGTGCGGTCCGCGCTGATCTCCACGTCGGGGTCGAGCAGCGCGAGCAGGGCCGCGAAGTCGCCTTCCCGTGACGCGGCCCGGAAAGCGGCGACGATCTCCCGCTGCCTGGCGGGGCCGGTCCCGGCTTCCGGGGCCGCCGGGTGCTGCACGCGCCGACGGGCGCGACTGGCCAGCTGCCGGGCCGCGGCAGGCGAGCGGTTCACGATCACCGCGATCTCGCCGAACGGCACCGCGAACATGTCGTGCAGGACGAACGCGATCCGTTCCGCGGGCGCGAGCGTGTCGAGCACCACCAGCAGGGCCAGGCCGACCGAGTCGGCGACGACCACCTCCTGCTCGGGGTCGTCCGCCTCGCCAACGCCGGCCACCGGGTCCGCACCGGAGACGCGCAGCGGCTCCTCGCGGCGCGTCCGGCGCTCGCGCAGCATGCTCAGCGCCACTCGTGCGACGATCGTGGTGAGCCAGCCGGCCACGTTGCGCACGTCCTCCGCGCCGGCGCGGCTGAGCCGCAGCCATGCCTCCTGCAGCGCGTCGTCGGCCTCGCTCGACGAGCCGAGCAGCCGGTAGGCCACCGCCCGCAGATGGTCGCGATGCTGCTGGAACCACCCGGCCAGCAGGTCCTTCTCGTCCATGACGCCGCCCCTCTCGTGCCGTCTGCAACAGATGACAGAACCGATCGCGGAAATGTGACCGGCACCGTGCTGTCGCCACCTCTCGTCGCCGCGCGTCATCAGGGCGGAAGCCCAGGCAATGGAGCGGAGAAAATCCCGCTGTCGTCTGCCGAGGCCGCCGCCCGGCTCGCCGACCCGATCCCCGGCAACAGCTGGAACAAGGCGGCTCGGCACTACGAGGAGGCGGGCTGGAGGTCGACGATGACCTCGTAGATGCTGGGCCGCGCGGTGATGTGCAGGCCAGGGTCATTGAGCAGCCGCTCGGCGCTCTCCTGCCATTCGGGCCTGCCCAGCGCCTCTTCGAGCTGCCTCCCGCTCTCCCAGTGAGCGACGTTGACGTACCTCAGCTCGGCGTCGTCGATCATCGATCGGTGCAGCCGCGCCCGGACGAATCCCGGTTGCCGGGCCATGATCTCGGCGGTCTCCGTCCACAGCGTCAGGAACGTCTCCGACTCCTCCGCCGCGACGGTGAAGGCGTTGATCATGGTGACGGGCTCGTCGACCGGCTTTTCGGTACGGGTGATCGGAAGTTGGTTCACAGTTGCTCCTTTGTGGTCGGTGGGCAGAGGATCAGTTGGCCATGCCGATGACCTGTCCGACCGTGTCCGGCCGGTCGAGCACCGCGAGCATGGCGTGGGCCACGTCGGCGCGTGAGACGTACCGTCCGCCCGGCACGTTCTGTCCCGCGGCAGTCCGGTAGGCGCCGGTCACCGGCTTGTCGGTCAGCTGCACCGGCCTGAGCACCGTCCAGTCCAGGCCGCTGTCGCGCACGTCGTCCTCCATGACGGCCAGGTCGAGGTACTGCGGACGGAGCGCGGCTTTGACGATCGGATACACCAGGTAGCGCAGGAACGGCGTGTCACCGGGATCGTGCCGGGGCGGGTGGGGACGCCCCGGCGAAGGAGTGGTGCCCACCGGGGCGGCGCTCACCACGACCAGCCGACGGATCCTGGCGACCCGCATCGCCTCGATGATCGCCTTGGCGCCCCTGGAGGCCACCCCGGCCGCGGCGTTGTTCGGCGGGCCGAGCGCCGACAGGACGGCGTCGGCTCCTTCCACGGCGGGCAGCAGGGTCGTGACCTCAGCCGCGGCCAGGTCAGCGACTCGCACGACGCGGACAGGTTTCCCGTCCAGCTTGGCCGGATTCCGTACCACGGCCGTGACGTCGTGTCCCTTGGCCAGAGCCTGGTCGAGCAGATGCCGGCCGACGCCGCCGCTGGCGCCGAAGACGGTGAGTTTCATGGACAAATTCCTCCGGGTTCGGTGAAAGGGGGTTGCCGAGGCAGGCGGC
Organism: Amycolatopsis sp. NPDC054798; assembly: GCF_053611505.1. Lineage (NCBI taxonomy): Bacteria > Bacillati > Actinomycetota > Actinomycetes > Pseudonocardiales > Pseudonocardiaceae > Amycolatopsis > Amycolatopsis sp. NPDC054798. Next base: position 110,066 of record NZ_JBSHAM010000002.1, read on the forward strand.
CCCGGGCGGCGGCCGAGCCCGTTCCCTCGCCTCCATGACCCGGCGCGCGGCGGATGTGTGACAGCCGGAGCCGGTCACATTCTTCGGATCCCGGGAGTCATGGTCATGACCGGCGGGCGGCCGCCGGTCTGACTCGAGAGGAGTACGCCTTGTCCAAAGGCGCGAACACAATCACGCCGATGCGCGTCCTCGAATCCGGTACCGGCTCCCGCGTTCGCAGCGTCCTCTACTGGGCGACCACGGCGATCGTCGCGCTGGAGTCGGCGGTGGGCGGGGTATGGGACGTGCTGCGGACCGACTACGTCCGTGACGTGCTGGAGAGGCAGCTGGGCTACCCGTGGTACGTGGCCGTCCTCCTGGGCGTGTGGAAGATCCCCGGCGCGCTCGTCCTGGTGGCCCCGCGCTTCCCCCGCCTGAAAGAATGGGTCTACGCGGGCGCGATCTTCGTCTACACGGGAGCCGCGGCCTCCCATTTCTTCGTGGGCGACGTCGGCGCGGGCATCGGCCCGCTCGGCTTCGCCGTCATCACGATGATCTCCTGGGCGCTGCGGCCGGAGAGCCGCCGCTGCCCGGTGCCGCACTCCGCTGCCGATCCGTCTCCGGGCGTTCCGCGAAGCAAGGCGACGACGATCGCTTTCTGGGCGGTCTCGCTGACCTTCACCGGAGCGTTGCTGAGCGGTGGGGTGGCCGACCTGATGCATCGCCCGGAAACCGTCGGAGGCATGGTGGCCCTGGGCTACCCCGGATATTTCCTGTATATCCTCGGCTTCTGGAAGGTGCTGGCGCCCGCGGCGATCCTTCTGCCGGGATTCACCCGGCTTAAGGAATGGGCCTACGCAGGCGCGTTCTTCAACTTGTCCGGTGCCGTCGCCTCTCACCTGGTGTCCGGTTCGGTGTGGTACCACGTTGCCTACACATCGGTTTTCGCGCTGTGCGTTCTCGCTTCCTGGGCACTGCGCCCAGGCGACCGAGTCCTCGGCAGGACAGGACTGCTTTCATGACGATTCCCTCCCTGGAGAGCCGCCCGTTCCGCGCGGTCGCGGAGGTAGCGGGCGGCGAGGTCGGCACCGAGACGACCTTCACCTATCACCAGGACGGCAACGAGATCTGGGGCGACTACGCGGGAGGCTCCGTCCGTCGCGGCTTCCTCGTCGGCAGCGTCGACGGCGACCGCCTCGACTTCCGCTACGTCCAGCTCAACATGGAGGGCGAGACCTCCAGCGGTCACTGCGTCTCCCGCATCACGGTGCTGGCCGACGGACGTCTGCGGCTGGACGAGTCATGGGAGTGGGAGTCCCGCCCGGGGAGCGGAAGCAGCGCGGTGGAGGAGGTCGTCAACGCGACCTGACGGGGTGCTGCGGCGGCGCGGATCAGCAGGTGGGCCGCACAGCCGGTTGAGCTCCGCGACGTCGGTCTTGATGTCCGCGATCACCTGGTCGCCCCCGGTCATGCCGGTCCAGCGGAAGCCCCGTTGCGGGCTGGTGCCGGAGGGGCCGGTGCGGGTCGCCGCCGAGGACGGCATGGCCCGGCGGGCGATCACCCTGCCGGGGACGCACGAATCGGTGCCGGTGTTCGCCACCCGCGCGGCCGCCGGGGACGACCCGTGACAATCCCCGCCGCCCACGGACAAGCGGGGATCCGCCACAGTCTCCCGGCGGTGGCGGATCTGGCGCACCCGCACCCGGCGGAACTCTCTGAGCGAGATTCAACGCGGCAAACAAGAATTCGGCAGGAATGGCCCAGCCATGGTGTCGATCTTCGTAGCGGTCAATCCTTTCTCCCGCGCGCGAGGGCGGTCCGGCGAAGTGCTCGAATTCCTCCGGATAGATCCAGTTCTCCCCGCGCGAGCGGGGGTGGGCCGGTACTGACCGGGTGAGGCTCAGGCCCGCGTCGGCGGCCGCCTCGAAACTGTCATCGATGGCGACGACCTGTCGTCCGGCCGAGTCCCGGAGAGAAGCGGCGATCGCCGCGCGCATCCCACCGGCGCAGTGCACCCACACCGTGCCGTCCTGCACGTACCCGGTTAATTCCGTTTCGGGAATCCGTCGCCGAACTCCGGAACCGTTGCGCCACTCCGAACCGCTCGCGATATCCGCGGTCCTCGTTTCCTGGACCATTGCGTAAACGGTCACCGCCTGGAATGTCGGTAACGAATTTTCCGAAGACTGCGGTTATCTGCCGGTTTTGCTTCCGTCAGCCCTCGCGCACCGCATCTGCGACGCGATCACCGTCATTCTCAGCGCTTTCACTCCCGGGAAGGACGACCGGAAGCCCCGCTTCTTCCCACGCCTCAAGGCCGCCCGCCACGCTGTAGACGGAAGACCGGCCCGCGCGGATCGCCTGCACGCCGCCTTGCGCGCTGCGGGCGCCTGTGCGGCAGACGAAGGCCAGCGGGCCGTCAGGCAGATCCGACAGCGAAGCTGGCAATGTGCTGAGCGCGGCATGAACGGCACCGGCCGGGCGGCGCGCTGCCCATTCATCGTCTTCACGGACATCGACCAGTGTGAGCTGCCCATCCTCGGCGCGGCGACGCGCCTCAACAGGAGACAGGTCAGCGGGCATGCGGCCGTCGCCGGAACTCAGGCTCCGCGCGGGCAGGACCGTCCGGATCGCCTCGTAGTTCGAGGCATGGACGACCGCTATCCGCTGTCCCATCATCGGGCAGACATTCATTGCCTCTTCCCAGTGCCGGGCGGACTCCCATTCCGCCACGTTGACGAGAGAGAATTTGCTCCCCGGAACGATCGTGCGGAACATGTACGTACGGATGAAACCGGGCTGCGCCGCCATCACCTCCGCGGCGTCTTGCCATGCGGCGAGATAAGAGTCTTCCTTCTCCTCATCGATCTCAATCGGAATGATCACGACGTGGCGATTTTCCATCTTCTGCTTCCTCAAGTATTCCAACTATCGGCATGCCGCTCGATCCGGAGCAATTCCCCATGAATGAGGGAACACGACCGAGTCATCGAGATTCCGGCTTTCAGCTGGGGGCCGGAACCATCTGGACGCAGCTTACGCACACGTATCCGCAGGCGACGAATCCTCTTGCTGGACTGGCAAAAAGCTCGGCGTCGTGCGGGGCTTGTGCATGGCTGCGGCGGAGAAGACCTCGTACGGGCCGATGCAGTCCATCTCCTCAACACCGTCCGCCATCACCCGGATGCAACTGGTACCTGCACACGGACAACGCCGCCGGCGCCCTGCTCGTCCCGCGATACCTCCGCATGGCGGACACCCCGCCGGGGAAAATCTTCACCTCGCGCGGGGAAGCATTGGGCCGGCTCGAAACCGAACGCGCGAACCTGGCCGAGGCCTGCCACCATGCGTTCGGCTCCGGCAGGCGGGAGAGGGCCTGGAAACTTCCGCTGGCGTTGTTCGACCTGTGCTACCTCCGCAAGTACCGGTCGGACTGGATCCACACCAGCGGATCCGGCCTCGCCGCCGCGCGCCGCGCCGGCGACCCCAGCCGGTGAAAGCTGGATGCTCGTCACCCTCAGCTTCGGATACTGGGAAATCGGCCGCTATCAGGATGCCTTCGACCTCAGCCAGGGAGCGCTGGCGGCGTGGCGGGAACTCGGCGACCGGCACGGCGAAGGACCACGCTGAGCGACCTCGGCGGCGCCTGCCCGGAACTCGGCCGTTTCCACGACGCGGTCGACTATCTCGGGCAGGTTCTCGAAGCGAACCGGGCCGCCGGCAACCGATGGGGCGAAGCATGGACGCTCACCAGCCTCGTCAACACACTGCGCGATCGCGGCCGCCTCGCCGAGGAAATCCGGTCCTATCTGTACCAAACCGCCCTGACGACGGTGCCAGTACCTCCCACACCGCAGCATACCGCGAGAGAGGAAATCGACCCATTCCGCATCGCCAGCGTGCGATATTCCTCGCCGACCCTGATTGCGCGGCATCGGGTCAGGAACGCGCGATTCTCCCCATTTCCTCGGCGGGACTGAAAGCTAATGGTGGAGTCGGGTACACGACTGCCCCTTTTCGAGCGCTGGTGGCAGTGATGTCGCGGGATCAGTCGTCGGCTGCGACGAGGAGAGTAAGCGAAGCCGCGGCCCGGTCGATGACGACGAGTTCGTGGTAGTCGATATGGATGGGGCCGTAGTCGTGGAGCGCGTCCTCCGCAAGCTGCCCCAGCAGGTAGGTGCTGGTCGCCTTGCGGATGGGGCGGTAGATCTCCTGGCGCAGGCGTGCTTCGAGGGGCTCTGGGACGTTTCCGTGCTGGCTAGCCCAGGAGCGGATGACGTCGACTGCCGTCGCGGCATCGACCGTCTCGTAGTCGTGCGGGGTGATGCGGTGAAGCCACCACTGGCCATGGCGCGGCCAGTCTTGAACGCCGGCTCCGTCGTACGTGTCTCGAAACTGAGGGTGTGCGATCAAGGCCGCTAGTACATCTCGGTCCTCCAGCGCCTCGGTCGGCAACTGGAAATGCTTGGCATCAACCCAGCGGTAGCCATGATGGGATCCCTCGTCGAAGTCGAAGTCTCGGAAGTTGATGAAGAGACTGACCAGATGGACGAGGGCGGGCATCGATTCCATGCTCGTCATCGTAGGTCGCGCCGTGTCCTCGATCCGCCGGAGCGAGCGACCCGGATACGACGTCGCGGACAACGGCGGTGTCGGTTTCCTTGGCCGCGTTCGCGCGCCCGCGCCACCAGGCGGCGGAACTGGCGGTGGTCCACGTCTTCGTCGTCGACGGCTAGGACACAGCTGCGGCTGGCGCGGTCCAGAACCGCATTGCCGGTCGGTCTCCCGCAACACTGTCCGCAGCCGCGACAAGTAGTTGTAAAGCGCGGCATGCGCGCGCAACGGCGGCGTGACGTCCCACACTTGGTTGATCAGCTCGCCGGCCGACTGATCCTTGGCGTTGGCCTGGGAAGGACGTGTTTGTGCCTGGTTCGTCGAAGTATCCGCAAGAATTCCGGCGGGATGCGGTCGCGTTGGCGAGGTCGTCGGCTCGTCCGTTGGCGCAGGTGACTCGCGAGCTGGGATGAATCACGAGACGTTGCGAGCGGAGCGGGAGCTGCGCGCGTTGCGCAAGCGGGTGGCGCGATCTCTTCCGGTGCGGAGATTCGGCCGTTGGCGGAGACATTCGAAATACCGCTCCAGCTCTCGGCACCCAATGTCGGAAGCAACCATCGAGATGTCTTCGTCGTCGAGATAGTTGACCAGCATGGCCACGCTGTCGAGGCAGGCGTCGATCGTGGAGTCGGCACGGTTCTTGGGCCTCGAGTGCGTGCTCCAGCCCGAGACGAACTCCCTGATGTCATCGGGCTCCAGCACCTCCACGGGCACCCCAACGACGGTCATGAAAACAGGCTTACTCGAACAATCCCTTGGGTTACCAGCGCTGTGCTCGTCTCCAGCGCCGCCGCCAAACCTCGCCCCAAGATCGTTTTCACGACTGTTTTCGCAGTTCAGACCCTATAAAAAAGGGAAGGCAGAGTGGGCCGGGTCGGGCTCGAACCGACGGCCAAGGGATTATGAGTCCCCTGCTCTAACCAACTGAGCTACCGGCCCCTGGGTTCGCTTCCGCAGGTCGATCCCCCCAGTTCAGGTCAACTTAGCACAGGCCCCGCGCGGGCCGGGGGCGTAGGCCGTTCGGGTCGGGGGCTCTCGCGGAGGCGTCCGGTCGCCTAGATTGCTGGGGTCGGGTCCCGAGAGGAGACCGCCATGCTCATCCCCGGACGGGTTCCGCTCGCGCTTCTCGACGCGCTCGCCGCCGGGCTCGGGCTGGGCTATCTCGCCCGCGACTACCGCGACACCCTGGTCTCGCACGGGCCGGTGCTGTCGCTCGTCGTGGTCGCCGGGATTGCGGTAATCGTGGTGGCACACCGGGGATACCGCGCGCTTCGCAGGGCGAACGCCCGCGCGGACGCGATAATCGCGGACGAATTGTCCCGCCGGAAGCCGTCGCCGCGGCCTCGGCGGTGACGCGGATTCCGTTGCGCCGTCACGATTTCCCCAGCTCGACAAGCGCACCGTGCAAACCGGGGGCGAGTGCCTGAGCGAGGCCGCCGGACGGCACCGGTTCTCGCAGCAGGTGCAGCCAGGCGAAAACCGAGCCGAGCAGCATCGCGTGCACCACGGGGACCTCGGGCCGCCGGGCCAGTTCGCCGCGGGCGATCGCGCGGTCGAGCACTTCGGTCAGGTAAGCCCGTTCCCGCAGCAGGAACAGCTCGCCCAGCCGGGTTTCGGACGCGGGCTCGGCGCGGAGGTCGGCGAGCAGCCCGGGCAGAGCGTTTCGCACCTGCGGTCCGTCCAAAGCGGACTGAATGTCGGCTAGTACGCCCGCCACGTCACCGCGCAGGGTGCCGGTGTCGGGCGGTGCGGCTATCGCGTCGTCGTGCACGACCGCTGCGAAGACGAGTTCGGCCTTGGACTTCCAGCGCCGGTAGAGCGCCGCCTTGCCGACCCCGGCGCGCGCGGCGATCGCGTCGACCGTGCACCGCTGGTAGCCGACTTCCTCCAGCAGTTCGTTGACCGCGGCCCGCACCGCCGTGTCGATCCCCTGCTCCCGCGGGCGTCCGCGCCGGGTGTGCGTCATGGCGCACAGTTTACGAGACTGTCAGTTCCGTATATCTTCGGGGGCATGACCTGGGACAAAACCTCCGCCCGCGTCCTCCCCGCCGACCCGGCCGCGCTCTGGGACGTCCTCGCCGACGTCGAGAACTGGCCGCGCTGGGACCCGGACGTCGCGCGCGTCGAACTGCACGGTCCGGTCGCGACCGGTTCGACTGGATTCCTCTATCCGACCGGCGGGGTCCGCGGCCGCGTGCACGCGAAGATCGCGCAGGACTTCACCTTCACGACCTGGCGGCCCGGACACGAGATCCGGCTCCGCCAGCCCGTTCCGCTCGGGCGGATGGACCTAGGGCTGAGCGTCGCGGCCGTCGCCGGCGGGGCCGAGCTGACCCAGCGCATCGTCCTCGACACCCCGCTGCGCGCGGTCATGGTGCGGATCATCGGCGGTGACATCGTGGCGAACTTCGGGCGGAAATGCGACGCGCTGGCCCGGCTCGCCGCGGCCAAAACGGGCTGACCGCCCTCGCGGTCCCGGCCAGGACCGCGAGGGCGCGCCGCGCTAGTTCCGGTACCGGAACAGGATCCGGCCCCGGTCGAGGTCGTACGGGCTCAGCTCCACCAGCACCCGGTCGAACGGCACGATCTTGATGAAGTTCTTCCTGATCTTGCCGCTGATGTGGGCCAGCACGTGGTGCCCGTTCGCCAGCTCGACGGTGAACCGGGCGTCGCGCAGGCACTCGACCACGGTTCCCTCGACTTCGATCCCGCCCTTACCGGCCATGGCGCATCAGCTCCACCGTGCTGTTCGCCCGCCGCGCGCCGAGGCCCTCGAACAGCGCCGTCGCCGCTTCGTTGGCCTCGTTCACCTCGGCCGACGCCGTTTTGATCCCCGCTCGGCGCAGGACGTCGAGCGTGTGGATCAGCAGCAGGCGCGCGATCCCGCGGCGTTGTCGATCAGCGCGGACGGCGACGAGCCCGATCCGGGGCAGGCGCGTCACCTGCACCACCCGGACCAGACCCACATATTCGCCGTCCTCGACAGCCACGGCGTACTTCGACGGATCCACGACAGTGTCGCCGGCCGGGCGAGGAAGCACCTCGGCTGGCATCTCCGCCCAGCCGACGCTCGCCTCGACCTCGGCGCGAACCACGCGGTCCAGTTCCCGCAACGGGCCCTCGTCAGCGGATCCGGCGGGCACGATCGTCACGCCCGGCGGCGGGACGACCGGGCCGGTGCCGCCCGCATCGGTGGGCACGACGTACTCCCACTCGCGCCGGCGGACCGTCAGGCCAGCCTGGTGCCAGCCGTCCAGCAGTTCATGGTCGGTTTCGTCGACCACGGTGTGGAGGGGGCTCGGCAGCGCGGCCAGCATCTCGCGGGCGAGCTGGTCGAAGACGGAGCGGTGCCAGGCGTCGACGCTGAGGAAAACCCGCCCGTCGGGCCGGGTGACGGCCTCGGCGCGCCCGGCCAGGCGGCCGTCGTCCAGCGCCTCCCACAATCCCGGTTCGACCCGGGTGATGTTCGCCGCGGGTTCGCCCGCGGTGAAACGCAGAGTGTCCATGATGGTCACCTTTCGGAGTGCCTTTGCTCAAGGCGCTCCTGGCAACCCCTACGTCAGTCGCCCGACCGTGACGACACGGGGAGCACCCACATCGAAACAGCGTTCATGGGTCTCACCTCCTGGTGCCGAGTCACGGTCGGGGCGAACCCTAACGGCGGGAAAAAGCCCCGTCCACCGATTTAACCCGCCTCAGCCGATCCGCAGCACCACCTTGCCGCGGCCGTGTCCGGCAGCCACGTCGCGATGGGCGCTCGCGGCGTCCTCCAGCGGGTACTCCGCCCGGACAGTCACCCGCAGCTCGTCTCGCGCACACAGGTCGAGCAGTTCGCGAAGCCGCCGGGCGGACCGGTCGCTGGTGATCCACTGCCCGCCGAGTTCCTTCGCCAACGCCGGTTCCACAATGGTCCCGATCCGTCCGCGATCCGGCACCAGCTCCGCTGCGGTGCGGAGATTCCCTTGCCCGGCCGTGTCGAAAGCCAGGCCTATTCCGTCCGGGGCTGCTGCGCGGAGACGGTCGAGCTCGCCTTCGCCATATATCACTGGTATGGCACCTAGCGTGCGCAGATACTCCTGATTCTGCGCGCTGCCGGTCCCGAGCACGCGCAAACCGCGGTGACGCGCCAGCTGGACCGCCATCGAGCCGACGCCCCCAGCCGCGCCGTGAATCAGGATCGTTTCGCCGGACCGCGCGCCGAGCCGTTCCAAGGCCGTATGCGCCGTCTGCCCGGAAGCAGACAGCGCCCCGGCCGTCAGCCAATCGACGCGCTCGGGCTTGAGGGCTGTTTGGCTGGCAGGCGCGCTGACGTACTCGGCATAGCAGCCCAGCACCCGGAATCCGGCAACCTGTTGTCCTGCTTCGAATTCAGTCACCCCGGCGTCGACCTCGACGATCGTCCCGGCGAACTCGTTGCCCAGGATCTGCGGGAACTCGACGGTCGCCCCCGGCGGCGTCCAGCCGTCCCGGATCGCGACGTCGGTCGGCTGGACGCCCGCGGCCTCGACGCGCACCAGCACCTCTCCCGGGCCTGCGACCGGCGTCGGCAGCTGGCGGGTGGTCAGGCGTTCAGCAGGTCCGAACTCGTCGATCGCGGCGGCGCGCATCACGCCACCGCCTTCGCTGCCGAGCGGACGAAATCCGCCAGTTCTTCCACGCTGCGTGCCCCGGCGAGAAGACGGTCGCCCTGCACGACAGCCGGCACAGAATGGATCCCGAGCGCCTGTCCTTCTTCGTGATCCGCGAGCACTTCGGCCGCGTAGTCGTCGCTCTCGCCGAGTGCGAGCACCTCGCCCTTCTCCAATCCGGTCTCCAGCTCCGCTAGAACGCCCCAATCCGACAGATCGAGGTTGTCCCGCAGATGCGCGGCGAACATCGCCTCCCACGCCGCGGTTTCATCGAATCCGCGTGCTGCCGCCAGTTTCAGCACCCGATGGGCGGGCCGGGAATCGAGCGCCCACGCGGTGTCCATGCGAATGGTCAGCCCCTCCGCGCGTCCCGCCTGCTCGATCCGGTCCCGGCGCCGCCCCCATTCCGCCGCGCTCATCCCCCATTCGACGGCCGCGGTTTCGGCGATCCGCCGCCGCTCCGGGGCCGGTCCTTCCGGAGCCAGCAGAAAACTCCGATGCTCGATCCGCGCCGGAACCCCGGACTCCGCAATCGCTTGCGCGAGGCGGCGATGTCCCGTCCAGCACCACGGACACAGCACGTCGGCCCATACCCGCAGGGTCGCAGTCGTCACAAATTCCCCTTCTCTCGCGATCTTCGCCGCCGGCCGGGCGATGCTTACAGTGGACTTCATCAAGCGGACTTGATGTCAAGCACGGAAAGGGCTGCGATGCCCCAGATCACGGGCGAGGTCGTCTGGCTGAAGCCGGGACAGATCGCCGAACGCGCCGGGGTGAGCGTCCCGACGCTGCACTATTACGAGAGCCGCGGGCTCATTGCGAGCAGGCGCACGAGCGGCAACCGGCGGGAGTACCGCCGCGACACTCTGCGCATGATCGCTTTCATCCGGACCGCGCAGCGGCTCGGGGTGTCGCTGGAGGAAATCAAGGACGCGCTGGCCGAACTGCCGGACCAGCGCGTGCCGGCCAAACGCGACTGGGCGCGCATCTCCCGCCGCTGGCACGACCGCCTCACCGCCCGGATCGAGGAGCTGACCGCGCTGCGCGACCGGTTCACCGACTGCATCGGCTGCGGTTGCCTGTCGCTGAAATCCTGCCCGTACTCGAATCCGGACGACGTTCTCGGGCAAAGCGGCGCGGGAGCGCGCCGGTTCCCGCGTTGACCGCGGCTCGCCGCTATTCGCCGAGCGCGGCGCGGAAGTACCGGCCAGTCGCGCCGTCGTGCTCGGCGAGCCCCTTCGGCGTGCCGGTGTACAGCACCCGGCCGCCGTTCTCGCCCGCTCCGGGGCCGAGGTCGAGCACCCAGTCCGCCGCGGCGACCACGTGCAGCGAATGCTCGACCACCACGAGCGTCCGGCCCTCGTCGACGAGCCGGTCCAGCAGGGCCACCATCCGCGTGGTGTCGCTGGGATGCAGGCCGGCGGTGGGTTCGTCGACGAGCAGGTCGTCGCTGGTCGAGTCGAGCTGACGGGCGAGCTTCAGCCGTTGCCGTTCGCCGCCGGAGAGCGTGTCGAGCGTGCGGCCGCTCGCCAGGTGCCCGAGCCCGAGTTCGCCGAGCAGCGCGGCCAGCCGGACCACGTCCGGATGCGGCACGTAGCGGGCCAGCGCCGACACCGGCGTGCCCAGCACTTCGAGCACAGTCCGCCCTTCGAGCCGCGTTTCCAGTGCCTCAGCGCGGAATCCGGTCGCGTTGCACTCCTCGCACGGAGTGTCGACGTCCTCCAGGAAGGCCAGATCGGTACGCCGCACCCCGGTGCCGCGGCAGGCCGGGCAGCCGCCCTGCGAACGCGGGTTGAACAGCTTCGGCGACTCGCCGCTGACCTCGGCGAAGGCGCGCTGCACCGGATCGGCCAGCCCGAGCCAGGTGCCGACCGTCGACCGCGTCGTCGCGACGATCTGGCTCTGATCGACGACAGTGAACCGCGGGTGCCGTTCGGCGAGTTCGCCCGCCAGCGTCGACTTCCCGGAACCGGCCACGCCGGTGATCACCGTGAGCACGCCCGTCGGCACGTCGACGTCGATGCTGCGCAGCGTGTGCCGGTCCAGCCCGCGCAACGGCAGCCAGCCGGTGGGTTCCCGCAGCGTGTCCTTGAGCCGGACGCCCGTGCGCAACGCCCGCGCGGTCGTCGTGTCCGCTTTCCGCAGCTCCTCCGGCGGACCGTGGAACACCACGCGCCCGCCTGCTTCCCCAGCTCCCGGGCCCAGGTCGATCACATGATCCGCGGCGACCATCACCGCCTCGTGGTGATCCACCACCAGCACGGTGTTGCCGTGATCACGCAGCCGCCGTAATACATCAACCAGGGACGCGACGTCGGCCGGATGCAGCCCGTCCGTCGGTTCGTCGAGCACGTAGGTGAGGTCGGTGAGACTCGAGCCCAAGTGCCGCACCAGCTTCAGCCGCTGCGATTCGCCGCCGGACAGCGTCGGCGTCGCGCGGTAGCAGTGCAGATGCCCGAGGCCGAGGGTGATCATCGATTCCAGCCGCAGCCGCAGCGCCGCCACCAGCGGACGCGCCCACTCGTGGTCCATCCCGGCGCAGAATTCCAGCAGTCCCGCCGCGTCGCGGTATCCGAGGTCCACAATGGACACCCCGTTGATCCGGCTCTCCCGCGCGGCCGGAGCGAGCCTGCTGCCGTCGCAGTCCGGGCACGGCCGCTGCCTGGTCACCTCGGCCAGCGCCGCCCGCACCGCCGGCCCCATCTTGGCCTCGCGTTCGACGAGCAGCCGCCGGATGCGCGGCACCATCGACTGGTACTGGGCGCTGGCCGGGAACCGGGGCAACGGGTTCGGCGGCTTCTGCGTCGGGCCGTGCAGCAGGAACTGCACCAGTTCCTCGGGCCATTCGCGCAACGGCAGGTCGTTGTCGAAGAATCCCGAGTAGACATAACGTTTCCAGATCCAGCTGCCGACCGCGAAACTCGGGAAGACCATCGCGCCGTCGTTGAGCGAACGGCTGCGGTCGATCATCGCCTCGCCGTCGATGTCGGTGACCGTGCCGAGCCCCGCGCAAGCCGGGCACATGCCGGACGGATCGTTGAACGAATAGGCGGGCGAATACCCGGCGGACGGTTCGCCCAGGCGGGAGAACAGCATCCGCAGCATCGTCCACACCTCAGTGGCGGTGCCGACCGTCGACCGCGAGTTCGTCCCGAGCGGCCGCTGGTCCACCACGACGACGGTGGTCAGCCCGCTGAGCGAACTCGCCTCGGGGGCCGGATCGTGCGGCAGTTTGGTCCGGACGAACGCGGGCATCGTCGAGTACAGCTGCCGCCGCGACTCGGCCGCCAGCGTCGCGAACGCCAGCGACGACTTGCCGGACCCCGAAACGCCGGTGACCGCGACCAGCTGATGCTTCGGGATGTCCACGTCCACATCGGCGAGGTTGTGAGTGCGCACACCGCGGAGGCTGATCAGGTTCGACGGCATGTCTCGCAGCCTACGTCCCGGCGGGGTTTCGGGCGGGGCGGGTTGATCCGGAGCACGGCCGGGCGGGTCTCGCCGGGTCGTGCTGGTTCGGGGAAACCCTTGGCGGGCAAGGGAAGCGTGCCGGGTCGGATCAGCCCCTCCGAAAGCTCGCCCAGCCGCGATGCGGGACCGTCCGGCTTGGATTTCGGAGCTGGTTCTGTGGTTTCGGCTCGGGCGCGCGGGCGTCGAGCGCCTTTCGCCGGTGCGGGCTCGCTCCGGTCCGGGCTGCTCGCTTGGGTTCCGCTCTTTTTGGACTTGCTGGTCCATTTTTCCGGGGGCACTCTGGCCGGGCCAGGCGGGCACGAGCCCGCGCGTGTTACCGGGAACGGAGCGACGACCCCGATGTCTCTAGACCAGTACTACCTGCTCGGCCGGTCCGGATTGCGGGTCAGCCGGCTCGCGCTCGGCACGATGAATTTCGGCACCGGCGGGTTTCACGGCGCCTACGGGAAGTCCGAGGAGGAGGCGCGGCCGATCTTCCGCAAGTACGTCGAGGAAGGCGGCAACTTCGTCGACACTGCGGACTTTTACACCGCGGGCGAGAGCGAGCGGCTGCTCGGCAAGTTCATCGCCGAGACCGGCGAGCGGGACCGGCTCGTGCTGACGTCGAAGTTCACCAACAGCGTCGACCCGGGCGATCCGAACGCGGGCGGCAACGGCCGCAAGCACATGATCCGGTCGGTGGAGGCGTCGCTGCGGCGGCTGGGCACCGATTATCTCGACCTGTTCCTGCTGCACACGTGGGATCGGATCACCCCGGTCGAGGAGGTGCTGCGCACGTTCGACGATCTGGTGCGGGCGGGCAAGATCCGGTACGCCGGGCTGTCCGACGTGCCGGCGTGGTACGCGAGCCGCGCGCAGACCCTCGCCGAGGCGCATTCGCTGCCGCCGATGATCAGTCTTCAGCTGCCGTATTCGCTGATCGAGCGGACGATCGAGACCGAGCACGTCCCGGTGGGCCAGGAGCTGGGCCTGGGCATCACCGCGTGGAGCCCGCTCGGCGGCGGATTCCTGAGCGGCAAATACCGCAGCTCGTCGGCCGGCCTGAGCGGCGAGGGGCGGCTGACCGGCGAAGGGGCCGGCGCGTCCGGGACCTGGACCGCGCAGCAGTGGGAACTGCTGAAGACGCTCGAAACGGTCGCCGACGAGCTGAACGTGACGATGGCGCAGGTCGCGATCAACTGGGTGGCGACGCAGCCCGGTATCGCGTCGGCGATCGCCGGGGCGAGCAGCGCGGAGCAACTGGACGCGACGATGCGCGCGCTCGACTTCGTCCTGCCCGCGGATCTGCGCGAGGCGCTGGACCGTGCGAGCGAGGCGCCGCCGGCCGGGCTGTACCGGATGTTCACGCCGGAGTACCAGTCGTGGCTGGTCAACAGCGGGACGAAGGTGGGCGACAAACCGGAGGGCTATCGGCCGGCGGTGCGCAACTGGGTGCCAGCGAAGCAGTCGTGAACTGTGCGGGATTCCGCGCGTTGTGAAGAATGATTTCCCTCGCCCTTTCTAAGATATAGCGCACCCCGGGGCTTGCGGCAAGCCCCGGGGGATGCCGCAGAATCGCTGCTCGATCGTGAAATTCGAGGTGGCGGGGAGCGAGCGTGCGGTTGTTGCGGGCGGGATCGGGGTTGGGGGCGGGCGGGGAGGTCGTGGTGCCGAGGAGTCGGCCGGGGTGGGCGTTGGGGGTGTGTTTGTGCGGTTGTTTGAGGCAGCCGCACTTGCCGCCTTAGTCGCTACCGAGACGGGCGGTATCACGGCTGTGCCATCGGTGGCCGTCGCGCTGCTCCGCGAGCCGGGCGGATGGGCGGCGGGGCAAGGCCCGGCGGCCCCGGCAGCGCGGGATGCGGCGGGTAAGCCTGGCGCGCCTGGTCGCCGGGCGAAGCTGGAACCGGGTTCAGCCCTGCTCGCCCTGGCTCGGCCCGGTGCCGCTCAGCTCGGCTCGTCGGCCCCGCTCGGCCGGGTCCGCACGGTCCGGCGCCGCTCGGCTCGTCGGCCCCGCTCGGCCGGGTCCGCACGGTCCGGCGCCGCTCGGCTCGTCGGCCCCGCTCGGCCGGGTCCGCACGGTCCGGCGCCGCTCGGCTCGTCGGCCCCGCTCGGCCGGTCCCGCACGGTCCGGCGCCGCTCGGCTCGTCGGCCCCGCTCGGCCGGTCC